>JAHECW010000078.1 GCA_024641545.1 Acidobacteriota bacterium | reverse complement strand
CCGGGCGAGCTCCGCCAGGCGGTGGACAACCGCTTCGCCACCAACAACGACGTCCCTGTGGCCGGATCCTCGCTCTACCGTTTCTCCGAGGGTCACGGCGGGCTCCAGTGCTCCGCGTGCCACGGGTCGACCCACGCCATCTACCCGTCCTCGCACGGCAACGACAACATCCAGATCACGGCGATCCAGTCCCACGCAGGGACCCTCGTCGAGTGCTCGAGCTGCCACGGCTCGCAGCCCAACACCTCCACCGGGGGCCCGCACGGCATGCACCCGCTGGGGGACGGTTGGGTCGAAGATCACCACGACGCCGGGAACATGACCGGCTGCCGAGACTGCCACGGCGCCGATTCCCGCGGCACCGTCCTGTCACGATCCCACGCCGACCGCACCCTCCACACCGGCGAGTTCGGCACCAAGAACCTGTGGCGGGGTTACCAGGTGAGCTGCTATCTGTGTCACAACGGCCCCGACAGCTCGAGCCCGACCAGCAACACGCCGCCCGTCGTGACCGACGCCAGCGCCGAGGCCGGCGGTTCGGCGGTCACCACTATTCCGCTGACGGCCACCGATGTCAACGGCGATCCGCTCGAGCTGCGGGTCGTGTCCCAGCCCCTCGGCGGGCTCGCCTGGATCAACGGCGCCACCGCCAACTACCGATCGCTGCCCGGTTTTTCCGGCGCCGATCAGTTCACCTTTGCCGCGTGGGACGGAAAGGCCGACTCGAATCTCGGCACGGTCACCCTCAACGTCGCCGACGGGTCGCTCTTCAGCGACGGATTCGAAACCGGCGACACCTCCGCGTGGGGTACTCCGGCGCCATAGGATCTGAAGCCGCATCCGTGGCCGAGACCGTGGCCGACACCGCGTCCGCGGCAGCGGCCGGAGCACCGGGAAGCCAAGGACTTCCCTCCACCTGGGCGTGCCGGGGACGGCATTGTGCAAAGCCACCGCACCCATCCGGCGACGCGGAGCTCCGAGCACAATGCCGATGCCGGGCAACCCACGGCGAAAACGACCCGGTGCATCTGCTCAAGTCGACATGAGGCCGCCGCTCGCCCGATCAACGTGGACGCCGCTTCTCAATCACCTTCCGAACGACCACGCTGATCGGGCGACGCTGGGGCGCCGGAGGCGGCCCAGAAGGCCGGGGTCCCGGGAAACCGCAACCGAAGCCCTTGCTCAAGACAGGAACAGGTTGCCGGTGCTGACCGCCGCCACCGATTCGGTCACGGTCACGGGTACGGTCACGGACTCGGACGCGGACGCGGACGCGGACACGGAGGCGGGGCCTACACCTTTGAGCCAAGTCGGTCGTAGAGCACCGGCAGGACCATGAGGGTGAGCAGGGTCGAGGTGACGACGCCGAAGACCACCACGACCGCCAGCGGCCGCTGGACCTCCGATCCGACCCCCGACGCCCACACCATCGGCACCAGCCCGAGCGCGGTCGTCGCCGCGGTCATGAGCACCGGCCGCAACCGCATCTCGGCGCCTTCGAGCACCGCTTCGCGACGCCCCTTTCCCTCGGCCTCGAGGGTGCGGAAGAACTCCACCATCACCAGTCCGTTGAGAATGGCGATGCCGAAGAGCGCGATGAAACCCACCGATGCCGAGACCGAGAGATACATCCCGAAGAGCTTGAGCCCGAACACCCCGCCCACCAGCGCGAGCGGGATGTTGGCGAGGATCAGAAACACCGGCCGCGCTTCGCGGAAGTTGAGGTAGAGCAGGATGAAGATGAAGACCAGCGCCACCGGCACCATCATCTTGAGCCGCGCCATGGCCCGCTGCTGCTGTTCGAACTGCCCTCCCCAGGTGATGAAATAGCCGGTCGGCAGCTCGATCTCCTCGACCAACCGCTGCTGCGCCTCGGCGACGAACCCGCCGATGTCGCGGCCGACCACGTTGAGCTCGACGACGACGCGGCGCTTGCCCTGCTCGCGGGAGATCTGCGCCGGTCCTTCGACGATCTCGAAATCCGCCACCTCCCGGAGCAGGACCCGTTCACCGGTGGGTGTCGCCAACGGCAGATCGCGCAGATTGTCGACGTTTGCGGTGAAGGCCTTCGGCAGGCGCACCACCACATCGGTCCGGCGGTCGCCCTCGGGAACCGTCGTCACCACCTGGCCGCCGATGGCGGTCTCGATGAGCGACCGGACCGCGGCGACGCTGATGCCGAGCCTCGAGAGCCGGCGCCGGTTCATCCCGATCTGGAGATAACCGAGCCCCTCCACCGCCTCGACCTTGATGTCCACGGCGCCGTCGATCGCGCCGAGAACACCGGCGATCTCGTCACCGACCACCGCGAGCTCGTGCAGATCATCGCCGAAGACCTTGACCGCGATCTGCGACTTGACCCCCGAGAGCAGCTCGTCGACCCGCATCTGGATCGGCTGGGTGTAGCCGAACTCGACGCCCGGGATCTCCACCAACCGGGCGCGAATCGCGTCGACCAGGCCGGCCTTGGTCCTGGCGGTGGTCCACTCCGAACGCGGCCGGAGGATGACATAGGTGTCGCTCTCACCCACCCCCATGGGATCGGATGAGATGTCCGATCTTCCGGTCCGGCTGACGACGTGGACGACCTCGGGCAACTCCATGATCGCGGCCTCGATCCGGGCCACGGTGTCGAGGGACTGGGTCAGTGAGACCGATGGGATCTGGAACGGCTGCACGACGATGGAACCCTCATCCATGCTGGGCAGAAACTCGGTCCCCAGGGTCGGCACGATCAACGCCGCCGCCGCCAGCAACACCGCCGCGGCTGCAGCGAGGGCCCCCGGATGGGCGAGCGCCCACTTGAGGTGCGGCCGGTACATCCGCCGAACCAGGTCGGCGGGGTGCGGGATCCTGCCGCCGCCGAAGACCGGCGCCGGTTTGAGACCGAGGGACGCCAGGACCGGGATCAACGTCATGGACAAGAGCAGCGCACAACCGAGGGCGATGGAGATGGTGTAGGCGAGCGGGGCGAACATCTTGCCTTCGAGCCCCTGCAGGGTCGCGATCGGCAGGAAGACGACAATGATCACGGCAACGCCGAACACGATGGGCCGAGCGACCTCGAGGGCGGCGCGCCCAACCAGCTTTTTCCGGCATTCCCCTTCGCAGCCCTCCTGTCCGAGCAACCGCACCGTGTTTTCCACCAGCACGATGGCGCCGTCGCCGAGCATGCCGATCGCGATGGCGAGACCCGAGAGGGTCATCAGGTTCGACGACATCCCGACCATGTCCATGACCAGGAAGGTGGCCAACGCGGCCACGGGAAGCTGGATCGCCACCAGCAGCGCCGACCGCACGTGGCCCATGAAGAAGAACAGGACCAGCACCACGAGGACGGCACCCTGGAAAAGCGCACTCTCGACGGTTCCGAGCGCGGTACGGACCAACTCGTCGCGATCGTAGAACGGCACGACCTCGACGTCGGCGGGCAACGACTGGCGCGCGAGCTCGAGCTTCTCCTTGACTCCGTTCACCACATCCCGACCCGATCCGCCCTTGAGCATGAGCACGATTCCGGCGACGGTCTCACCGGTTCCGTCGCGGCTGATGGCGCCCTGCCGGATCTCCGACGCGACCTCGACGGCGGCGACCTGACGCAGCAGCAACGGGACGCCATCGCGATAGGCGACCACGGTTTCCTCGAGATCGTCGCTGGACCGGACCCACCCGTCGCCGCGGACGACGAACTGCTCCCCGCCGCGTTCGACGAATGCGCCGCCCGCAACCCCGTTGTTGGCCGCAACGGCGGCGGCGAGCTCCTCGAGGGCGAGGTCGAATCGGCGCAGGGCGCCGGGGTCCGCGACAACGTGGAACTGACGTACCTGACCGCCGAAGGCATCGACCCCCGCGACGCCCGGAACCGTCCGCAGGATGGGCCTGAGAACCCAATCCTGGAGGCTGCGCAGCTCCATGAGATCGCGCTGGTCGCTCTCGAGGGTGTACTGGAAGACCTCACCCAACCCGGTGGAAATCGGACCGAGGTTCGATTGCGTGCCTTCGGGCAGTTCGTTGGAGACGGTGAAGATCCGCTCCAGAACCAACTGCCGCGCAAAGTAGATGTCGGTACCGTCTTCGAAGACGACGGTCACCATGGAGAGCCCGAACTTGGACAGCGAACGGACCCCGGTGGAGTGCGGCAGCCCCGCCACCGACTGTTCGATGGGATAGGTCACGAGCTGTTCGATCTCCAGCGGCGACAGGGTCGCAGCCTGGGAGATCACGGTGACCTGGATGTTGGTGACATCGGGAAATGCGTCGATGGGCAACCGTTTGAAGGCGCCCCAACCCGCGCCGATCAGGAGGACGGCAAGGAGGATGACCACCAGCCGGTGGGCCAGCGACATCTCGATGAGTCGCTGCATCTCAGTCTCCCCCGCCCTCGCCGCCGAGCAGGGTCGACTTGAGGAGGAACACGCCGCCGGTGGCGATCCGATCGCCGGCCGTGACGCCTTCGATCACCTCGTGAACCACGCCGTCGAACACCCCGAGCACAACCGGGCGGACCTCGTAGGTTCCTTCGCTCAGCTCGATGAAGACAACATCGTCGCCGGCCACGTTGATGACGGCGGAAACCGGTACGGCGGCGGCGAGCCTCGCGTCGCCGTGAGCCACGACGCCTTCGACGAAGACCCCGGGATAGAGCGAGGAGCCTCCGCCGAGGATCTCGGCCCGGAGCTTGATCGTCCGTGTCCCGGGATCGACCTGCGGCACCTTGGTGACCACTCGCGCCCGTCCGACCCGGGCCGATTGACCAACCGGAGCGAATTCAACCAGATCGCCCGCCGCAACCCCCTCCGCCTGATCGGGCGCGATCTGCAGCTCGAGCTCGACCCTCTTCGGATCACCCATGACGAGGATGGTCTGATACTCCTCGACCCACTCCTGGTCCTCCACCCGAAGCTCGAGAATCACGCCATCCACGGGCGCGACAACCGGAAGGTGGGCGTCGGTCGCTCGGTTTTCGAGCACCGCCTCGAGGGCCGGCTCGGGGAAACCGTGGTCGAGCAGTTCCTCGCGAGTGATGGTGAAATCGAGCTCGGCGGCGTACGCCTCCTGTTCGCGCACCTGGAGCTCGAGGCGGGAGATCCCCTCGATGGCGTAGAGCTCGCGGCCCGACTCGAGCCGGGTCGCCGCCAGCGCCGCCCGGTCCCGGTCCTGCAGGAGCTTGGCCTGCATGGTCAGAAGTTCGTGCGCGTGAAGCTCGACAAGGACCTCTCCGGCCCGCACCCTGTCGCCCGGAGCGACCCGCAGATCTTCGACCCGTCCCGGGATGACCGCCTTCAAGCTCAGGGTCGATCCCGGCACCCGGATGACCTGGCCGACGACCCTTTGACTGTCGCCGAACCCGTGCTCGACCACCGTCTGAACCACAACTCCCGCGCGCTCCCGCTGCCGGGCGTCGAGCTCGACGACCTCGGCCGCCGCCGCCGCGGCAGCCGCCATGATGATTCCCATGGCCATCCAACGCATCTCAGTCCTCCTCCTGTGCATCCGGGCCGGGCAGTGGAAAGATCGTCGAATCGCCGAGCAGGACCGCGAGATCGAGCCGCGCCCGGAGCAGGGTCCTGCGAGCGTCGATGGTTTCCTCGACGATGCGATCGAAGCGACTGAGACCGTCGATATAGGCGAGATAGCTGATCGCCCCGAGGCGGAACTGCTCGGCCAGCGAGTGCACGACCTCGGGGAGACCGTTCATCGCCGGCTCGAGCGCGCGAAGTCGATCTGTTGCACCCCGCACGACGGCGCCGGCCTCCTGCGCCGATCTCAGCGCCTCCAGCCTTGCCACATCGAGCCCCGCGTCGGCGGCATCGGCGCGCGCCCGAGCCTCCTCCCGCTGCCGGTGGCCCGCCGCGCCGATGGGAAGCGGCACGGTCAGACGGAATCCCCAGGCGTCGTAGGCCGGGAAACCGTCGCTGCCAGGCACCCGCTCCCACTCCGCATCGATCTCGGCCCGCCCCCAGGCGGTTGCCGAGCTCAACCTGGCGGCGCTCCGCTCGAGCTCCGCATCGCCCGCTGCGAGGCGAAGCACGGGACCCTCTTCGAGCGCCGAGTTTGTCACATCCAATTCCTCAGGCGGCGTCGAAATCGCCGTCAGCGCTTCCAGATCACCTCGGCGAACCTCGCCCCACCCGGCGCCGCAGAGCTCGCGGAGCGCAGCTTCAGCGATCTCCACATCGGCGCGCAAGCCGGCCAACCTGGACGACTCACTGATGTGCTCCAGATCGAGCTGCCGAACCTCGGTCCCGGCGATCTCTCCGAGCTGAAACCGCGCCTCCTGGAGGTTGAGCGCGTCGTCGAGGCGGCTCAACCGGGCCTCAGAGAGAGCTTCCAATTCGAGCGCAGCGGCGACGTCGAGCCACCTGCGACCGACCTCGGCGGCGATGGCCAGCGAGGCCATATCCCCGGCGGTGACCAACCAGCTCTCGGCGTTTCGCACGACGGTTCGCGCTTTGCCGATCTGGCCCGGAAGATTGATCGGCGTCCCGACCCGCAGATAATCGGCGGCATTGGGCTTGCGGTTCGATCCCCCCATGCCCTCACTCTGCCATTCGAGGAAGGGCGTTCCGGCCGCGGCCTCCCGCCGCAACGCCGCGCCATCGGCGGTCAGCCCCGCGCGTTCGGCCCGCAGCCTCGGGGACGCATCGACCGCCGCTCGTTGGGCCGCGACCAGACGGGCGACCACGTCTCGACCCGCGGCAGGCTGCTCGGGGGTTTCCGCTGTCGACCATCCTGCGGCGAGAACCGCTGACACCACCACCGGCCACGTCAGAACTCGCACTGGTCGCTCCTCCCCGTCCGCCGTTCTCTCGGCATGGCGGTCCGGCAAGTATCGCCTCTCCCGCTCTCGGTCGCAAGAAGTCGCTTATTTTGAATTATTTGAACAATCGCTCAAATGCCCCGGATCCGGCCCGGGATCACCAACGATCCGGCCTTCCCGGGGTAGGATCGGAACATGACGATCGAAAATTCGGGATCGGGATCGAAATCCCTGCCTCGTGAGGTCGGTCTCGCCGCCGTCGCGACTGGCCTGACGGCGGTGATGTGGATTGCCGGGTGGACGGCCCCCCTCGACCGGAGCGCCGGCGACGCCCTCCTCCGACTCACCAACCGGACCAGGACGGACGCCCCGGTGATGGCCGTCGTGATCGACGATGTCTCCATCGCAGCCCGCGGGCCGCTTCCCTGGCCGCGCTCATCGGTCGCCGAGCTGGTGGCGGGCGGCCACCGCGCCGGCGCTGCGGCGGTCGCCCTCGACCTCCTGCTCGTGGAAGCGGGACATGACCCGGGCGACCTCGACCTCGAGAGCGCCCTCGGCGAGGGTCGATCGCTGCTCGCCGCGGCCATCGGCCGCGACGGCGGGTGGCTGCTGCCGAACCCCCGGTTCGGAGGGTCGGAGCGTGCCGCCCATGTCCACGCCGAGGTCGGACCCGATGGCGTCGCCCGGACCATCGTGGCGACAAAACAAGCGCACGGTCTTTCGCTCCCCGCCCTGTCTCTGGCGGCCGCGCGGCTGATCCGGCCGGAGATCGAGTTGCAGCCGGGGGAGGTCCTCCGGCCCGATTTCCGGCCCGCGCCCGATGAGGTGCTCAGGGTTTCGGCGACCGACTTCCTCTCTTCCCGCCGTCACGACCATCTCGCGGCCGGGCGCCTGGTCTTCATCGGCGTCACGGCCACCGGTTCCGGTGATCGGCTGATCGTCCCGACCGACGCCGGACCGGCCCCGTCACCCGGGGTCCTCGTCCACGCTTCGGCCGCCGCCTCGATTCTCCGTGATCGTCTCGTTCGCAGCCCGGGATCGGGGTGGACCGTGTTCGGCCTCTTCCTGGCCGCTCTCGCGCCCCAGGTCCTGCGGACCCGAAACGGCGCGTTTCGACCGTTGACCGTGGCGGCGATCATCATCGCTATCGCGGCAGCGGCCGTTGCCGCCCTCGAGCTGCGGCATGTGCTGCTACCGGCGCCGATTCTTGTCGTCGGCATCATCGTCTCCATCGTGCTCCGCGAGGGCGTCGAGTCTCGCGACGCCCAACGCGAGAGCGGCCGCCTGCTCGAATCGCTGCTGCGCCACCACGATCGCCCCCGCCCGTCCGGCGTACCGAAGTCGTCGGCCGCGAGACTGACCGCCCTGCGCGATCTCCAGACCGCCGTCCTGCAACAGGATGCCGCCCGGCGCACCCTCCTCGACGGGATGCACGACGGCGTCGTCATGTGGGACTCCGACGGACAGACCGCGGTCGTCAACCCTGCGGCCGTTCGGTTGTGGGGCGCCGAACCCGGCCGGGCCGATTTCGCCGATCTCGAGGCTGCCGGAGGCGGCGACCGCACGGCCGTCTTCGCCCGCCACGGAAGGGAGATCGCGGTCGAGGTCTTCTCCATCGGAGATCGCGGCATGGCCCTGCTCAGAGACGTGACCGCCGAACGCGAGCTCGAGCGCAAGCGGCGGGACATGCAACGGCTGGTCTCGCACGAACTCAAGACCCCCCTGGCCTCGATCGCCGGATTCGGCGAGACCCTGCAGCGCTACGAGCTGACCGCCGACGAACAGCACCGGGTCGCCTCCCTGATCCGCGGCGAGTCGCTCCGGCTCGGCGAAATGGTCGCCACCTTTCTCGACCTCGAACGGCTCGGCAGCGGCCAGTTCACCGACTCCACCGAGACGCTCGACCTGGGCGCCCTTGTCAGCCAGCGTCTGGAAATCCTGGCGGAAGCCGCCCGTGCCCGCCGGCAGACCATCGCACCGAAAATCGAAGCCGATGTCACGGTTCGGGCAGCGGCGACCCTGCTGGCGCGGGTCGTCGACAATCTCGTCGGCAACGCCATCAAGTACTCGCCCGAGGGCGGCGTGGTCGAAGTGAGCGTCAGCAGGACCGATGGTCGCGCGATCCTCGCCGTCACCGACCACGGGGCGGGCATCCCTCTTGATGCGCAACCCAGGCTCTTCGAACGCTTCTACCGCGTCCCGGGGACCCGGGGTGCGGGATCAGGGCTCGGACTCGCCGTCGCCCACGAGATCGCGACCTGGCACGGCGGATGCATAGGAGTCGAGAGTGTGGTAGGACAGGGCAGCACATTCACGGTTCGTCTGCCCGCGGAGGAATGAAGCGGTGAAACAGCGAATCCTCGTGGTGGATGATGACGACGCGATGCGCGAAATGATGGCGCTGGCCCTCGTCAAGGAGGGTTATCGCGTCGAACGCGCGGGCACCGCCGCCGAAGGCATTGCCGCGCTCGGAGAAACTCCCTTCGACCTCGTGGTCGCCGATATCTATCTCGGGGACGGGACCGGTCTCGACCTCGTCGACGCCATCGGGGTGCGGCAGGGCGATACCCGGATCATCCTGGTCACCGCCCGCGGCAGCGTCGAGACCGCGACCTTCGCCCGCAAACACGGCGTCTTCGACTATCTGGCCAAGCCCTTCGAGCTCGAGCACTTCGTGAGGAGGGTCGAGGCCGCGTTCACCAGCACCCCTCTCGGTCCGACCCCGACCAGCGACGGACCCCGATCGATGATCGTCGGCAGCGATCCCGCCATCGTCGAGGTCTACAAGGCGGTGGCACGGGTGGCGCCCCTGGACCTGCCGGTGCTGATCCGCGGTGAGACCGGCACCGGCAAGGAGCTGGTCGCGACCGCCCTCCACCGTTTCGGGGCCAACCCGGATGGACCGTTCGTGCCCATCAACTGCGGTGCGATCCCCGACACCCTGCTCGAGAGCGAGCTCTTCGGGCACCGCCGGGGCGCCTATACCGGCGCCGACTCGGATCAACCGGGCGCCGTCGAAACGGCCCGTAACGGCACCCTCTTTCTCGATGAGGTCGGCGAGCTCCCTGCGGCGCTTCAGGTCAAACTCCTGCGATTCCTCCAGTCGGGTGAGATCCAGCCGGTCGGCTCGAAGCACCGAATCCAGGTGCCGGTCCGGGTGGTGGCGGCAACCCACCGCAACCTGCGCAGCGAGGCCCGGGCCGGATATTTCAGGGAGGATGTCTACTACCGGATCGCCGGCTACGAAATCGCCCTGCCGCCGCTGCGCGAGCGAGCCTCGGACATCCCGCTGCTGGTGGAGCACTTCCGGCGCCGCCACGGCGAGCACCAGGTTCCACCCGCAAGTCAGGAGGTGGTCAACCTGCTCAGCCGGCACCCGTGGCCGGGCAACGTCCGACAACTCGAGCACGTTGTGCAAAGAGCCATCATCGACAGCGGAGGGCTCGGCGACCACGAAGTGGTGGCGCAGATCCTACGATCCATGGACGATCGGGATACCACCGCCGACTCGCTGCCGAAGGCGGGCGACGAGATCACCTTGAAGGAGCTCGAACGCCGCCACCTGGAGGCGGTTCTCCGGCGCTCGGAGGGCAATCGAAGCCGGGCCGCGAGGATCCTCGGCATCGAGCGGAAGACGCTCTACCGCAAAGCGCAAAGACTGGGGATCGACCTCGACCCCGAGGAGGAGCCATGAGAAACGCGATCCTGTTCGCCCTGATCGCCATCGCGATACCGGCCGCCGCGACCGAAGAAGGCGCCGGGTCGATCACCTACGACGTCGTGCGGGTCGAAGGGAAGCTCTTCCTCGCGGCTGAAGCCGACGAGCAGAGGCTGAGCGTCGGCGATCACGCCGTCTCCGGGGATCGCCTGCGCACCGGGTCGTCATCATCGGGCACCCTCGGCGTCCCATCCCACACCACCGTGTTCCGCCTCGGCGCCAAGACCTCGTGCACCCTTGCACACGATCGTCCCGGAGTGCTGTTGCATCTCGACAGGGGCCGGCTTCGGGCGTTGTTCGGAACCTCGACCGGATCCGATCCACGGCTCGTGACGACCCCGTCGGCGGTGCTCGCGGTCCGCGGCACCGAGTACGGCCTCAAGGTGAAAAAGAACGGCGACACCCAGATCGTGGTCTTCCACGGCGTGGTCGAGGTCACCGATCTCTCCGGAGAAGGCCCGCCGGTTCGGGTGGAGGCCGGGCAGCAATCGCGCATCAAGACCGGCCGGCAGCCGGAGGCGCCCGTGGTCCACCGCCTCACGCCCACCGACTGGGACCAGGGCCGTTCCGCTCCGCGTTCCGGGATGGATGCCGGCGGAGCCCGTCCGGGCGAACAGAGCGGGGCCTTCGGGGCGCCGGGCGCCGGCGCCGCGGGCGGCCAGGGTGGGTCAAAAAAACACGGAGGGTGAGTCCGAGCGACCCGGCGCGGCCGGGGTTCCGGTCCAACTCAGGGATCCCGAAACCGGGTCTCTCATGACCACCAGCGGCGGGCACGACCACCGAACCGGCCATCATCGTCACGAACCTCCGACCCAACCCAAATGCGCCCCGACACCGGGGCGCATCAAAATGACCGGCGGCCCGGACTGCGATGAACTGGCGAGCAAAGCGAGCCACCGCAATTCCATCGGCTGGAATCGGTCAGATCACCGTCCCATCCGGGACGATGCCGTTCTTGGGGATCACCACGAGACCGTCGCGGACAAACCACCCGTCCCCATCGGCCTCCTGCAGGCCGGCGGTGTTGATGATCTTCACGTTGCGGCCGATGCGGGCGTTCTTGTCGATGATGGCGTTGGAGATCACCGAACCCTCGCCGATGCCCACCGGCGGGGCGTCCGCCGGCGCCTCCGGATAGTAGCTGTCGACACCCATGACCAGGGTGCGCTTGAGCGTCGCCCCGGCGATGTTGGCGCGCAACCCGATGACCGAATCCTCGACCTTCGAGTTCACGACCTTTGAACCGTCGCCGAGCAGGACCCGGGTGAAGCAGCAATCGTCGAGACGCGCGCCGGGCAGGTGGCGCGGCCGGGTGTAGATCGGCCAGTCCTGATCGTGGAAGCTGAACGGCGGGTTGAACTTGACCAGATCCATGTGCGCGTCGAAAAACGCGCGGGTGGTCCCGATGTCGCGCCAGTAGCCCTTGAAGAAGTGGGCCTGCACCCGTCGGCGGCCGACCTCGGCCGGGATGACGTCGCCGCCGAAGTCCACCAGGTTGTTGTCGAGGGCCTCGAGCAGGGCTTGGGTACGGAAGAGGTAGATTCCCATGGACGCCAGATACGGTTGGTCGGCCCGAACCCCGTTTTCCTCGAGCAACTCCGGCGAGACCTCCATCCCGGCGCGCTCCTCGGCGGTCTTGGGCTTTTCCCGGAACTCGAGGATGCGACCGTCGTCATCGACCCGGGCCGCGCCGAAGCCGGCGATCTCGGCCTCCGAGCACGGCATCACCCCGATCGCCACGTCGGCGTCGTGCAGCATGAGATCCGCGAGCAGATCCCGGTAGTCCATGCGGTAGAGGTGGTCACCGGCGAGGATCAGGACGAATTCGCCTTGAATCTGGCTGAAGACGCGCTGGTTCTGCCGCACCGCATCGGCGGTGCCCTGGAACCAGGAGCTGTCGCCCTCGGTCTGCTGGGCGGCGAGGATCTGGACATACCCCTTGGAAAACGTGTCGAAGCGGTAGGTCCGGCCGATGTGGCGGTGGAGCGAGACCGAGTTGAACTGGGTCAGGACATACATCCGATGCATGTGCGAGTTGATGGCGTTGGAGATGGGGATGTCGATCAAACGGTACTTGGCGGCGATGGGGACCGCAGGTTTGCTCCGGTTTATGGTCAGGGGATAGAGGCGGGTTCCGCGACCCCCGCCGAGGATCAGAACCGTGACATCGTGAGCGAGATCTTCCACCCTTGGCATGGCCACCACCCTTCGTCGGACCGTTCGCTCGAAGTCTAGCAAAGGTATCGCAACCGGCGGGAAAATCTCAGCTCCCTCCCGGCCCGATTGCATCCACCCCTGAATGGGAAGTTCCGGGCCTCGCCCGGCTTCCACATCCGGGACCTCCGTGGTGTTCGGGTTGCCGGAATCTCCGGGCAAAATCCTTGGTTGAACCTGAGAATGAGTCACCGTCGTCACGACTGGACCGTCGACCGACAGCTGGACCAGGAACTGGTGAAAGCCTGCCGGAGGGGCGATGAGGAGGCCTGGGTCGTCCTTTGGCGGCGCTACGGCCCACTTGTCAAATCCGTCTCCCGCAGGATCGGTTGTGACTCCGAGGAGGCGCGTGATGTGCTGCAGCGAGTCGCCCTGGTTGCCCTGGAGAAGCTCGACAGCCTTCGCGACCCGAAGAAGCTGGCCCCGTGGCTGGCCGGCATCGCCCGCTTTCAATCGTTCGAAATCATCCGCGAACGGCGGCCGGCTGCGTTGCTCCAGGAAGATACAGCCGTCAGCAATCCCCGGTACGACGACGAAATGGTCCGAACGGAGGACCTCGCACGACTGCGCCAGGCGTTTGCCCAACTCGAGGAGAGGTGCCAGCGCCTGCTCCAGCGGTTGATGCTCAAGGAACCGCCGGACTCGTACCAGGACGTGGCCCGGGACGAGAACCTGTCGGCGACATCCATCGGCCCGATCCGGTTGCGCTGCATGAAACGGTTGGGGAAATTGATCGAGAAGCTGTCTCGTTCCGGCTCCTGAGCGCACTCAATGGGTGAGAGGGTGAAATGGATCACTTGACCGAGGCGCACATCATCGACCTGATCGAAGGGGAAGGTCCATCCGAAGCCGAGGCTCATCTCGCCGAGTGCTCACAGTGCCGCTCCGCACAGCGACTGTGGCAGGAACGGATCGAGTCGCTTCGTGAGATGAGCCGTGAAAGCCTCGACGACGCCGAGCTCCACCGCCTCAGGGTGCTCTATCGTCAGCTCGGACCGGGCAAGGACCAAGCCCCCCGCTGGATCGCCAGGCTCGTGCGGTCGTCGGCGGCCGCGCCGGCAGCGGCTCGCGGCGTTGCCTCCGGAGAGATCATGGAGTACAGCGCCGGGCCCTACACCCTCATGCTGCGGGTCGGTGCGCAGGGGTCGCGTTCGACGGTGTCCGTCATCGGCCAGATTGCAACCAACGACCGGGATCGCGGCATCGGCGGCACCTTCGCGTTGACCCCCCCGAACGGGCGGGTCCGGCTGTCCGATGTCGATCAATTCGGCGAGTTCAACCTCCCCGAGGTGGCGCCCGGGAGTTACCGCGGCACATGGTGGTTCGGCGATCAGATCATGGTCGTCCACGATGTCGAGATCGGGACCGATGACGAGCCATGAGATCGCCTCCGTCGTCCCCGATGAGGTGGCTCGCTTCCTCGCCTCGGGTGAAGATGAAAAGGCCGGGGAGAGCCTCCGCGACTACGCGGAGCGTCTCGCCCGGGCTGAACCCGGCCGCGGGATCGAATGGGCCCGGAAGGCCTCCTCGGCGCTGATCGACCGCCCCCTCTTCGGCGCCTATCTGAAGTGGGCGGCCGGCGTGGTCCACCATCTGACCGGGGAGCCCGCCCGCGCAGAGAAGGACCTCGCGCAAGCCGCGCGGGCGATGATCAGGTGTGGACGCCTCGACCTTGCCGATCGAGCCAGCCTGCTGCTCATCGATTGCCACGGCGAGCAGCTCCGGTTGGACCGGGCGCGGAAATTGGCGCAACGACTGGAACGTCGTTTCGTCCAGCGCGGGGATTCCGAGCGCGGCGCGGTGGCCCTGGCCAACCTCGCCTGCGCGGAGGATGCCGCGGATCGCGTCGACCGCGCCCAGAAGCTGTGGCGGAGAGCCATGCGCCGAATGGCCCCGGGGAGCCTCAGGCACCTTCTCGCCCGGGCCAACCTGGCGAATTCCGCCGCCCTCGCCGGCCGCTTCTCACACGCGTCGCGAGAACACAACGAGATCGCCGATGTCGCGCGGGCGCTCGGTCTCGACAATCTCGCCCTGCATGCGGAGCTGAACCTCGCCGAGACCGAGTTCGCCGTCGGCCGGGTCGAAGCGGCCTTCGATCTGTGGCACCGCGTGATCGACTCCTCCAGGATCGAAGGAGACATCGGGATGGAGCTCGTGGCGGAGATCGATCTCGCCACCGCCGAGGCCGAGGTTGGCGAACTCGATCTGGCCGAGGCTCGACTCACTCGATCGCTGCCCAGACTCCACGGGGCGGGATTGTTCCATGACGAGGCGCGGGCGCTCCGCCTCCATGCTGTCGTCGACGGCGCTCACGGCCGATTCGATCGTTGGCGCGCAGCGTTCGACTCGCTCCGTGGCCCGGATATGCAGATGCAACGCGATCTTCTGACCGTCGACATGGCCCAGCTGGATCCGACGATCGATCCGCCGGACATCGTTCGGGCTGCGCGACGTCTCGCGACCGCCGGGCTTCGCCACCGGGCGCTGCTCGGACTGGCCTGGGCCGGTGAGCGTTTTCTCGACCGGGGCAACCGCCGCGGCGCCCGGCGATGTGCCCGCGAGGTTCTCGCGAGCACTCGGGCGTCGGCCTGGGCCCGGTTGGTGTCACACCATGTTCTCGGCAGGATGGACGGTCCGGGAGCGACCCGCCACCTCTTCCGAGCCGTCCACTGGGCGGACCACCTCCACGGAAGGCTCTCGGCGCTGTCCGACCGGAGCGCCTTTCTCAGGGTCCGCGGTGACGTCTATCTGGACCTCATGGCGACGCTTCTGGATCGCAACACATCGCGCGACCGCCGCCGCGCCCTCGACATCCTGTCGCGGTTCCGCTCGAGCTGGTTTCTCGATGAGATCGAGCGCCGGGCTGATCTCGGCGACGACCCGGAAGTGCTTCGGTGGCAGGATCTGCGGGCGCGACTGGCCTCGCTGCTGCGCCGGATGGAGGGCCCGGATGAGCCGAGAATCCGGCGGTTCGGGGTCCACATCCATCGTGAGTTGAAGGGTCTGGAGGGCGAGCTGCTGGAGACCGAGGCGACCCTCGCACGTCGAATTCCGGTCCTCCTTCCGGACGCCATCGGGCGCTCGGTGTCAACGGAGCTCTTGGATCGGTTGCCCCGCGACGAAGTGTTTGTCGAGTATTTCCTCGACGCTCGCGACCTCGTGGTGTTCATCGTCTGGCGGGGGAAGCTCCGAGTCGAGCGCATCCGCAATGCGGCCCCCGAGATCCGTTCACTGGCCGCTTCGGTTCGTTTTCACATGGATACCGCGACCTGGCGCGAGGGTTCCTCGTCTCGGGGCTCTGCTCATGCCCTCAGGCACCGCTTGCGGCGACTGGGCGAGCTTCTTCTCCCGCCGCTACCGGCAGACACCTGGGACGCTCTGTGGTTGGCACCGCACGCCGAGCTCTATCACCTCCCGTGGGCGGCGTTGGAATTCGACTCCGGCGCAGCCCTGATCGAACGTTCGGTCTTCTCGCTCGTCCCCGGGGCCGGCGTTGCCGCCGCGCTCCTGCGCGATCGACCTCCATCGCCCCATCGGGTCGCCTTCGGCGCCGCCTCGACCGTCGAGCTCCCGATGATCGAGAAGGAGATCAGTGAATTGGCGCGGATGGTCGACGGATCCGTCGCGCTGGAGACCGCCACCCGGGACGATTTCCTTGCCATGCTGTCGTCGTTCGACATCGTTCACCTGGCAGGGCATGCCGTCGTTCTCGACGGCATGCCGTCGGCCTCGGGTCTTCGGTTGAGCGATGGGTATGTGACCGTTCACGATCTCGCCGCGACACGAATCGCCGCAAAATTGGTGAGTTTCGGCGTCTGCTCCGGCGTCCGGATGGGCGACGACCACTCGGACCACCGTTACGACAGTTTCCTGCGATCGTTGATGGCCGGAGGAGTACGTTCAGTGGTAGGGGCCATTTCTCCGGTGAAGGACGATGTGGCCTATGCGTTCGATCTCGAGTTCTTTCGCGGAATCCGTGATTTCGGTAACCCCGGCCTCGCCTTTCGGGCAGCGGTTGAAGCCCTTCGGCGCCTCAACCCCAACCCGGCGATCTGGGGCAACTTCCACTTCTACGGAGACCACCGACCTTGGAGTGTTACATGATCAGCAGATTGATACGGACTTCGATTCTGGCGATCCTCGCCCTCGGCCTCGCAATAATCGCGGCGGAAGGGTCACCAGCTTCTGCAATCGGAGAGAGTCAACTCCGGGGTCTCGAGCGGCCGGTGGTGTCGGTCATCACCGCTGACGTTTCTTGGGTCGAACCACCGGGCCGACTCGGTCTTGCCGGCGGCTGGACCGTCGAACTCGCCGAACCGTCTCTCGATCTGAACGATCTCGCCGTCGGTATCGTCAACGGCAATGCTCAGCGGGTGCGGGTCATCGGAACCACGGTTCCGGGTCGAAGAGACAAACTGGTCACTCGCGCGGAATTCGTCATCCTCACCAGGCATGAGATCACGGCGCCGGGGCGCCACGGGCGGCAGGCCTCTGCGGCCGGCGCTCAGCTCGACACCGCGCCGATTCGCCATCGATCATCCGCCCTCAAGGATGGCGAGACCATCGTAGGCTTCCTCTCCTCGTTCATCCCCGATGGACTCACTCTCCATGTCGACGCGACGACCGACTATGAGGTCATCGTCAACGGCAGCACCGAGTTCGACGGGTTCACAGCTCTGACCGATCTCGCCATCGGTGACTTCTTGGAGGTCAGGGGCCAGGTCGACGGCACGACCATCATCGCCGAGAGGATCAAGCTGCGCGCCGACGGGGGAGGGTCCATTCTCGAGGGCGCCATCACCGGCTTCACCGCGAGTGGATTCGATCTCGAAGTCGACTCGACGATCTACGAGGTCGTGATCACTTCCGGAACCCTGTTCCAGAATTTCGGATCGCTGTCCGATCTCGAGATCGGTGACGACGTCAAAGCCAAAGGCGACCTCCAGGGAACGGTGCTCACAGCGACCGAGGTCGAGCTCATCTCCGGCGGTGGCGGTGGCGGAGGTGGCGGCGGTGGCGGCGGCGGTGGGGGCGGTGGGGGCGGCAGCGGTGTCGACTTCGAATACAAGGGTCTACTGACCCGCCTGCTGCCTCCCGATCGGTTTGCGATGGATGACGGACGGACCTATCGAGTCGACGCGTCGTCCATCTTCGATCCGATCATCGGGTCGTACTCGGGTCTCGCCGCGGGTCAATACCTCGAAGTCAAGGCGGTCCGCACCGCAAGCGGTGAGAACCTCGTCGCCGAGATCGAATTCGAGGGTGAAAGCCAGGGCGGCCAGGGATATGTCGAGTTCGAGGGTACTGTTCTCGCGATCGACCAGAGCTCCTTGGAATTCGACAACGGCACCATCGTCCTCCTTCTCCCATCGACCCTGTTCACCGGCGACGCCGACTCGTGGCAGGCCGTCGTTCCCGGATGGTCCGCCGAAGTCCGGGCGCTGCTCGATCTGACCGGGGCCTTCTCGGCCATCGAAGTCAGGGCCGAGAATCCGCAACCGGCAACGGTCGGCGGCCAGGAATTCGAGCCGCAGCAAGCACTTGTCGTGCCCGTCGCCGGCGCCAACGGCGACGCCCTCGGCGCTCGATACGGCGCCGAGGTAGTCGGCCGGGTCGGCGATCTCGCGCTGCTGCTGTGGTGGCCCGACCCCATCGACGACGACCTGCTCGCCGATCTCTCGGCAGATTTCGAGGTCGCGGCCGTGGAGCCCAACTACTATTTCCGCGATCCGGAAACCGTCCGGCGGCGCTATCCCACGGTCGATCGCAACGCGACGAACCTCAAGCTGCTCGAGCAACCGGCGGCGCACCAGGTCCGGATGTCCGAATCGCACTCGCTCGCCGACGGGCAGGGCATCGTCATCGCGCTCATCGACACCGGAGTCGACCCGCTGCATCCGGTGCTTCGCCGGCGTCTGATCCCCGGCGGGCTCGATCTCGTGGACGGCGATCTGACCCCTTGGGAAGAGCGGGATGGGATCGATGACGACGGCGACGGCGACATTGACGAGGCCACCGGTCACGGCACCTTTGTCGCCTCCATCATCGCCATCGCGGCGCCCGGAGCGTCGATCCTACCGTACAGGGTCCTCGACGACGACGGCGGGGGCACCGCCTACAATCTCGCCCTGGCCCTCGCCGATGCGATCCAGCGTCGTGTCGATGTCATCAATCTCTCGCTGGTCTACCAGGAACGCTCGACGGCGGTCGACCTGCTCCTTGAGCGGGCCGCCGACCAGGGCATAGTGGTGGTGACCTCCGCCGGCAACGACAGTCTGGCCTCGATTCCGTTTCCGGCATCGGACAGTCACACCTTGGCGGTCGCGGCGTTGGCTGCGGACGGCCTGACTCTGGCCGATTTTTCCAACCGGTCTGACGGCGTGGACATGGTGGCTCCCGGCGATGGCGTCTACGGCGGGCTCGACGAACAGACGTTCGGGACCTCGAGCGGAACCTCGATGGCGGCGCCGTTTGTTTCGGCGACGGTGGCGATCCTGCTGAGCGCCGACCCCGGTCTGGATCCTCTGCTCGTGAGGAATGCCCTTGCCCAGTCCGGTGTTGCGATCCAGGACGGCGTGTGGTCGGGCAAGGTGCTGGATATGGCCGCAGCAGCGGCTCTGGTCGTGAATCCGTGACGGAGCAACCACAGACGTGACCTGCAGAGAGGCGCAGCATTGAAGCGAAAATACGGATTTCGGCTCGGTCTCGCCATCCTGTTCACGGTCCTCATGGGCGACGCCGGCCTCGGCTCGGCGCAGCAGGCGGGGCGGGACCCGGCGCCGGGCGAACCCCGGACCGGCGGCGTGACGTACATCGACCTCGCGCACCCGGTGACATCGAGCGGAACGCTCGACGTATGGCGAGTGGCCAGCACCCAGGGTGCTCGGGTCATGCTCAAGGTGTATCGCCCCGATGGCGACCGTCTCGTGCTCGTCGGAACCTCGCCGCTGGAAACCGTGACCGCCGGTGAAGTCGCAACCTTTTCCTGCCGGATCCCCGTGGCGCGGAACGATCTCATCGGTTGTTTCTGTCCCGACTCGAGCTGTGTCGATGCCTTCAGCGACGGCGACGTCCTGTTGGCGGAGGGCGATATGGGATCCGGTCCGCTGGCGGGCTACGACCCCGG
Organism: Acidobacteriota bacterium; assembly: GCA_024641545.1. GTDB lineage: Bacteria > Acidobacteriota > Thermoanaerobaculia > Thermoanaerobaculales > Sulfomarinibacteraceae > JAHECW01. The sequence goes on along the minus strand of JAHECW010000078.1, from coordinate 1,242 downwards.
TATCGGGACACCCTCGATCTTCGCCGCAGGTTCGTCACTCGCCGATGTTCCATCGACAGCCGCAACCGATCTGGTGGTTCCCGTGGTCGCGCGCACCCCCGGACTCAACGGCACCGTGTGGTCGACGAGCCTCGAGATCCACAACAGCAGCGATCGGGTCGCCCAGATCGCAGTCTTCTTCAATCGCTCGAACCAGAACAACACGACCCCCGCCGCTTCGGCCCAGGCGGAGATCCAGCCCAAGGGCACATTGGTTTACGACGATCTTCTCGTTGAGGCGTTCGAGCTCTTGGATGATGCCGGTTCGGTGGACATTGTCTCGTCCGAGCCCGTCTTCGCCCACGTGCGAATCGCAAACTACGGCGGCGATGCCGGGAGTTTCGGTCAATCGGCGCCGGCGGTTCCAGTTTCGTGGGCCCTCGCCGGCGACGATGTCCCCGGAACCAATCCCGCTGCCGGCGTTGCGAACCTCTTCGAGTGCCGCGAGGATTCCGATTTTCGCAGCAATCTCGGAATCGCCAGCGTGGCGAATGTCCCACTCACGATTGCGGTCACTGCGTGGATCGGACCCGATGCCGTCGGGACCCCGCTGACCCTCGATCTCGAACCGTTCTCGCACACCCAGGTGAACCGCGTCCTCCAGGCGATGGGAATTCCAGCCACCGCCGGAGTGCGCCTCGAGGTTTCCGCCGCTCCCGGATCTTCCGGCCGCTTCTTCGCCTACATGTCCAGCGTCGACAACCAGAGTGGCGATGCGGTGTTCCTCCTCGGCGATCGGGAGCCGACGCTGCCGTAGTCAGTCAGATGGTCCCGCCGCGCTTCCTGCGCTGACCGGCAGAGAGTCCAGCGTCTTGCAAACCCCCATTTGCCGATGGTTCGTTGCCCCGGTGCCGGCGAGACGCCAGCACGACACGGGGCTGAGATCTATCGTTGGCCGGCGTCTCGCCGGTCTGATGGTGACGAGGGTCGGAAGACCTCTGTGTCCGATTCTTGAATCCTGCAGCAGGTCAAGTCGGAAAAAATTGAAGGCGGGGCACGCGGCCCCGCCTTCTGCATTCTGAGCACCTTCACGATCGGCACTCATTGATGGGGAGGAGGAAAATTTCTCGGTTTTCTTGATCTGCTTCTCGGTCAATCAACCGCCACCGCTACCCGAGACCCCGGTGAATGAGCCTTCGAGGACTGTCTCACCCTGGTCGTCCTTCCACTCGACCAATCGCAGATCCTCGATGGTGAGTCAGT
>JAHECW010000254.1:2449-5469 GCA_024641545.1 Acidobacteriota bacterium | reverse complement strand
CGTGAGAACCCAGATCATGATCGCGCGGCACGAACACGGGCGGAGGGCGTTGATTCTGGTCCCACTCTGCCTCGCGCTCGCGTCGCTGGCGGTGAGCCCGGCCGCGGCCCAGCAGTTCAACTCCGACAACCAGTGGGTCGCCCCGCACGGCGTCGCGACATTCACTCTCACCGCGGGACAGGAGTACTCCTTCGTCATGGCTACGGCAGCCCTGCTGCCGGAGACCGAGTTCAACCTCGGCGCGACTCGTTTTAAAGACAGCCCGGACGACCGCACCGAGGCGCACTTCAGCGGCACCTTCTACGTCAAGCGTCGGCTGAGCGAGAACGTCGCCGGAAACGGCGGTTGGGCCGTCATGGGGGGAACCGGCGTCGATCCGAGCCATCTCGAAGCAGGCGAGGTCACCGACACCTTCCGGACGTGGTGGGCGAACGCTGTGTACACCGTGCCGTTTCTCGACGGTCGGATCACCTGGGACCTGCTTCCCGGCTTTCTGGTCAATCTGGACAGAGACCAGAGCGGGCAAACCGCCTGGGGAATGACCTGGTCCTCACGAGCGGCCGTCTACAAGATCATTCCCCATTCCGCGATCGTCGGCGAGATCTACGGCACCGCCGGCGAGGCCTACGCCGAGCCGACCTACAGGGTCGGCGTGCGATGGGAGAGCCCGAGAGTCATCATCGCCGCGACCTACGGCGACACCTTCAGCGGGTCCGGCAGCCCGCGCTTCGAGGTCGGTATCATGGTTCTGACCAAACAGCTCAAGTTCCTGTGCCTCGGGAAGTGTCAGAAGGACCCTGACTGGTGAGGCGCCACGGCTCGCGGGCATCCGGTGGAGACGCCGATGGACACGACACGCCGAAGACACACGAAGGGGCCCGAACATGACCGAAAATGACCGATCCCGCAAGACCGCGAACCGAGTTGCCGTCGTGCTGCTGCTGGTCGTCGTCTCCGCCGTCTTCGTCCGGATGATCTGGAACCTGCTCCTCGCGATCACCGTCGCGGCCGTTGTCGCCGGGCTCGCCTTCCCGCTTTATGATCGGCTGCTTCGGGCGGTCCGCGGGCGCAAGGCGGCGGCCTCGGCTCTGACGGTGATCATCGTGATTTTCTCGGTCGTGATCCCGCTGCTGGTGCTGATCGACGTCGTCGCCGCGCAGGCGATCGACGTCGGCCAGAGCTTGGCGCCGACCGTCAACCAGCTGATCCACCAGATGGCCGAGGCGGAATCGCCCCTGGAGTCGCTTCCCTTCTGGGACCGGATCGAGCCGTACAGCGATGAGATCGTGACCAGGCTCGGCGAGGTCGCGCAGGCGGTCGGGTCGTTCGTGGTCGGGGGCCTTTCGGCGGCGGCCCAGGGCGCCATCCGCTTCTTCTTCAGCCTGTTCATCATGCTCTACGCGCTGTTCTACCTTCTGATGAACGGGCGAGAGACCCTGGACTCCGCCATGGGCCTGATTCCGATTCGTCCGACCGACAAAAAGACCCTCGTCGCTACGTTCGTCACCGTTTCCCGCGCCACCATCAAGGGGACGCTGGTCATCGGGATCATCCAGGGCGGATTGGCGGGCGCCGCCTTCGCCGTGGCCGGCATCCCCAGCGCCGTGTTCTGGGGCACGGTGATGGCCGTGCTCTCGGTCGTGCCCGGGATCGGCACCGCGCTGGTGTGGCTGCCTGCCGTGCTCTTTCTTTTCGCCTCCGGCCATGTCGGGCCCGCGGTCGCGCTGCTGTTGTGGTGCGCACTCGTGGTCGGCTCGGCCGACAACGTGCTGCGGCCGCTGCTGGTCGGCAGAGACACCGAGATGCCGAATCTCCTGGTGATGGTCAGCACCTTCGGCGGGCTCACGATGTTCGGCGCGGTCGGTCTGGTCCTGGGCCCGGTCGTTGCCGCGCTCTTCCTCGCCGTGGTCCGCATCTACGCCGACACGTTCTCCGGGGACTCGATGCCGGCTCCCGAGGCAACCGGCGGGGTCTCGTTGAACTCTCCCGGACAATTGTAAAGGGCAACGCGTCATTGTGGGGCCGGCGCCCCGCCGGCCAGGAGCCGACTCGGATGAGCTGAACTGGCACTCCCAATTCTGATTTTTGCACGAGCCCCACCTGTTTCATCGCGTCGTTCTCGGAAACGAGTCGTCTCGGAAATCCGCAACCTGCGTATCCAGGAACCGACTGACTCATCAGGTGAGACCGGTCACGGGAGCCAGCCGCTGACGGGGAGTTGAATACCCAGGTCAGTGATGACCCAGGAGTTTTCAGGAGGGTCTCGGAGTGTGAACGCGAGCCCGCGGCGTGTTGAGTGGTCCCGACGCGCCGACAACGGTGACGTGAGGTTGTTTGATCCCTCAATGGGGGATCCGACGATTCAGGGCGACGGCGATTTGACAACATGGTCTGGTCTGGTCAGACTAGATGAGGAGGCAGCCATGCCGGTGACGAATATCTCCGAAGCAAAAGCGCAATTGTCGGCGCTCATCGAGCGGGTGCTGACCGGTGAGGAGATCATCATCGGGAAGGCCGGCAAGCCGGTGGCGCGACTCGTGAAGTACGAGCGGCCCACCGGTCCTCGCCAACCTGGAGCTCTCAAGGGAAGGATTCGGATCGCCGAGGATTTCGACGAGCTTCCCGAGGATCTGCAAGACGCGTTCGGAGTGAGTGGTTCGTGAACCTGCTCCTCGACTCACACGCGGTGCTCTGGTGGTTGATCGACGATCCGACGCTGTCGGAGGCCGCGCGGATCGCGATCTCCGATCCCGAGAACACCGTGTATCTGAGCGCGGTTGTGGTGTGGGAGATGCGCATCAAACAGGGGATCGGAAAACTGGATCTGCCGGATGACTTCGAAGAGGTGCTGGATGGCCAGGCATTCTCCGAGCTGCCGGTCACCGTGGATCATGCCCATGCCATCGCCGGGCTTCCCTCGATTCACCGGGATCCGTTTGACCGGATGCTTGTCGCCCAGGCCGTGGTCGAGGGGATGACCATCGTCACGCGGGATCGCAACATCGCCGAGTACGGTATCG
>JAHECW010000254.1:0-2349 GCA_024641545.1 Acidobacteriota bacterium | reverse complement strand
GTGGTTCTCGTTCAACGACGGCGCTGCCGGCGTGGTCTCCACTTGCCGTGCCGGTTCATGTAGTGTTGTGAGAGATGCAGATTGACTTTCGATTTCTCGCGATCTCAGCGATAGTCGCGCTGGCGGCAGCACCGGTGACGGGTCAAGGCACCCCCGCCCGGCCGACGCCTGTTGTGACCCCCACATCAACCACGTTGCCGGAGCCGGCGGACATCACACCGACGCCGACTCCGACCGAGCAGCCGCCGGCCGCGCCCGTACCTGAAGAGGGCCCGGTTCCGGCCGAACCGCTGGTCGCTGCGTCGGACGACGACGTGTCCAAAAAGGACCTGGTGACCAACCCCGGGGATGTCGCCTTCACCGACTATGCACCCTTCGACCTCGATCAGATCGAGTCGGAACCAATCCAGTCGAAGTGGAAAGCCTTTGTCTCAGGGATGCGCGGAATCACCCGATACAGCTTGTTCGATGGGCAGGTCAAGTTCCGGCTCGGTGGAAATTTCAAGGTGGATGCCACTGCCGGCAACGGAACCGGTGCATTCGAGGATGCCTACGGGCCGATCGACTCCGGCCTGGGTTTTCGCCTCGGTGTGGTCTACGCTGCCGGCCGCATCGGGAGCTTGAACTTCAGCGCAGGCATCGACCTGGGAGCGGATCCGGGGATCGACAGCGCCTGGATCGAGGGCGCGAAGGGGGGGCTCGAGGTATGGGGTCGTTTCATCGGAAAGCTGCGCATCGGGTTTGTCGGCGAGCCGTTCAGCCTCGAGCGGCAGGCAAGCTCGTACAACTCGACGTTTCTCGAGCGAGCGCTTCCCGTGCAGTCGATCGCGCCCGGATACAACCTTGGAACATTGATCCACAATTCACGGAAGGACGGTCGTCTTTCGTGGGCGGCGGGAATTTTCTCGGTGGGCCAGACTGCCGAAAAGAGCGCGAGCCGCTCGCTGTTGTCGATTACGGGACGGGTCACGTGTCTGCCCGTTTACCGTGACGAGGGCCGCAAACTGATTCATGTGGGACTCTCGGCGAGCAGCCGGTCACCGACGGGGAGCGACGTTCGCTATTTTTCGAGGCCGGAGGCGAGGTACGTCGATATCCTTGCGGACACCGGCAGCTTCAGCGCAAGCCACGTGACGCTTCTGGGCGTGGAAGCCGCGACCGTCAAGGGCCCGCTGTGGGCTTCGGGCGAGATCATCCGGAGCGGCGTATCGGCCGCAAATGCGGGCAATCCGGCGTTTCATGGTGGCTACGTGCAGGTCGGGTGGTTCCTCACCGGCGAGAGCAGGCCCTATGAAACCAACGGCGGCCACTTCGGCCGCGTATTGCCGCTCACCAAGTACAGCGGCGGCAACCCTTTCAAAAAGAGGAACAGTGGCGCCTGGGAAGTGGCCGGCCGGATCTCCTACGTCGACCTCGATGACGGGTCGATTCGGGGCGGCACCCTGACCGACATCACCGCCGGACTGAGCTGGTACGCCAATTCAACCTTTCGCGTAATGCTGAATTACATCCACACCACGCCCAACCACGACCGCGGCTCGGCCAACATCGTTCTCATGCGGGTTCAATACAACCCCTGGTAGCTCACGCCGAGTCGTTCATCGGACACGAAAGGTTTCGAAAATCGTTGTGGAGAGTGGTGAGTGAACGGCGCACGGTATGATCCCAGGCGAAAAGAGGGTTGAAATGGACATTGCAGCTTCCTCGCGCTGGTCAATGGGTTCGTGAATCGGGAGGGTGAATGCAGCACGTGGAATTCATTCGGTTCGTGCACAGATGCCTGGGGGCGGTCGGGTTGCTTGTGCTTCTGGGTCTCGCAGCCGCGGCGCCCGGAATGGCGCAGGATTCCTCTCTGCCGGCCGTGCCGACGCCGATTCCCCAGCCGACGCCGATCCCGTTGCCGGAGATCCCGGCGCGAGCGGCCGATGCCGCCGATACCGCCCGGCAGACGATCGCCGGCGCGACCCCTGACAGCCGGCTCCAGGAGATTCAGAACGGCCTCTCCGCAGAACAGGAACGCATCAAAGATCTCCGCGAGGATACCGAAAAGCAGCTGAAGCGGTCCGGTCCGGCTGCAATGATCACGGAGACGGAGAAATCGTGGGTACGGATCCGCGATCGGCTCGGCCGCTGGCTGGCAGATCTCGCGGCCCGCTCCGGCGCCCTGAATTCGACCGTCGCCGATTTGCAGGCTCGTATCTCGTTGTGGCGCCTGACGCAAGATCAGGAGTCGGTGGCGGCACTTCCCGAGACGGTCAGGCAGCAGATAGCCGACACCATTTCGGTCCTTGACGATGCCGAAAAACAGGTGCGGTCTGCGCGAGACGCGGTCCTCGATCTCCAGACCAG
>JAHECW010000253.1 GCA_024641545.1 Acidobacteriota bacterium | reverse complement strand
CGTAGACCGGCATCTCGCGGCCCTGGGCCGAGTAGCGGTCACGAATCCAGCGCTCGACCTAGTCGCTCTGCCGGATCGGCCGATCGAGGGCCAGGGCGACCCCGTCGCGGGTGACGTCGTCGGCGGTCGGGCCGAGCCCGCCGGTGACCACCACGAGGTCGTGTCGGGCGACGAGATCGCGAACAGCCGACGCGATCGTGTCGACGTCGTCCCCGACCACCCGCTTCTCATCGACAGCAATGCCGTGACCGGCGAGCGCGCGGGTGATGGTCAACGAGTTTCGATCGAGCTTCTGGTCGCCGAGCAGCTCAGAACCGACCGCGAGGCAGGCTGCGGATCTTCGATCTTCGCTCATGGGCGCCTCCGATCTGCATGATACGCGGGCCCGGGCCCGCCGCAGCGGCCCAGGTCGGGGGCCGGACGTGAGATGTGCGCCTTGATGGCCCCTGACGCCCGAGTTGTCGCCTCGTCACGTCCGATAGGAAACCTCCCGTTTACACAGCTCCCCGACAACGCTATATTCATGAGCGGAACATTCTCTTTTTCTGGGGGATCATCGCGATGACGTAGGGTCGCCGTCGCGGTGATGTCAGCGCTGCTGGAAGGGAGCGAACGTATGAAGGCGTCCGTTTGGAAACTCTCATTGTTGATCGTGGCTGTAGCGGTGGTCGCATCCGCTCAGACCGCCCAAACCAACCATTCAGCCGTGACCGCTCCCCTCGCGGGATCGAGCATCACCGACGATCCGGTCACCACGACCCGCGATGCCCAGGGCATCTGGTTCATCGAGGGCGGCACCCTTTACGAGGTCATGGAGGCCATGGGCTACGCCGTCGCCCAGGACCGGCTCTGGCAGATGGACCTTTTCCGACGCCAGGGGCGCGGTACCCTGTCGGCGCTTCTCGGAGCGAGCCAGGTTTCAACCGATGTCTTCCTCCGCACCATCACCTACACGGACGACGAGCTGACCGCGTTCTTCGACGAGCTCTCCCCCGACGCCCAGAGCCTGGTCACCGGTTACACCGACGGCATCAACCGGCGGATCGGCGAGTTCTACGCCGGCGCCTGGATGCAGATGCCCTACGAATACTGGCTGCTCGGGCTGCAGTCGGTGTTGCGGGGGCCGGGCCTGCCGGTGTTGCCGCAGACCTTCACCGTCAACGACACCCTTTCGTGGCTCGTCCTGCTGCAGCGCAACTTCGACCCGGAAGGCCGTCCCGGCAACCTCGGCCAGCTCGACAACGCCGCCATGGTGCAGACCTTGATCGCCGCCTACGGCGGGATCGATCCCATGCTGCCGCTGGCCATGTTTTCCGACCTTCGTTGGATCAACGACCCGGCCGCGCAGACCTACATCCCGGCAGGTTCCAAGTCGGCGCCCGACCAGAGCCTCGATCCCTCGCTCGCCGCTCGATTTGCGGCGATGCCCGAGCTCGCGGCGGCGGCCGAGCGGATTCGCTCCAGGGGGGTGGGCTACCACGAACGGATGCAGGAGCTCAACGCCGATGTCAAGATGGGGAGCTATGCGTGGGTCGTGGCAGGCGACAAGACCGCATCCGGCAACCCCATCTTGTACTCCGGCCCGCAGATGGGCTTCACGACCCCGTCCATCGTCGCCGAGGGATCGATTCGCGGCGGCGGAATCGAGATCTCGGGAATGACCGTTCCCGGCATCCCCTTCCTCATCATCGGACGCACCCCGCACCACGCGTGGTCCATGCAGGTGGGGCACGCCCACACCGTCGACTACTACCTCGAAGCGCCGCAGACCGTCAACCCGGTGCCGAGAATGGAGACGATCGAGGTCTTCGGCGGTGAAGACATCACGATTCCCATCTGGTACAGCTCGCACGGTCCCATCGTCGAGCCGATGCCCTACATACCGGATCCCGACAACCCGCCGGCGGTCATCGTCTCCTGGGCCTACGCCCACCGCGGCCACGAAGTCAAATCTCTCGAGGCCTTCCTGAGGATCGCCACCGCCGAGAGCATGGCCGAGTTCGACGAGGGCATCGAGGGAGCGGCGGTCAGCCAGCACTTCACCTATGCCGACCGCGACGGCAACATCGCCTACTGGATGTCGGGCTGGGATCCCGTCCGGGCGCCGGGTGTCGACCCGCGGTTGCCGTCCTTCGCCGACGGAACCATGGAGTGGACCGGCGAACGCCGGGCCAGGGCACACGATGAGAACACCGCCCAGGGCTACTACGGCGGTTGGAACAACAAGGCGCAGGCGGACTACAACAACGCTCCCAACAGCTACGGTTACTACCTCGGGCCGGCGCACCGCGCGCACGTCATCGACGAGTATCTCTCGACCCACGACAACCTGACTTACGAGGAGATTCGCGACCTCGCCCTCAACATCGCCACCACCGACAGCTTCGGCTCGGGCGGCAACACCTGGAGCTTTGTCGCCGACGCCTTCACCGCCGCGGTGGCGGCGGACCCGAGCCCGGCGCGGCAGGCGGCGGTCGACATGATCGCGGCGTGGGACGGCCACTTCGTCGCGGGAGGCCCGGCCGCGTGGCGCGGCGGCGCCCTTCGCGCCGATGCGTGGGTGCTTCAGGACGCCTGGATCAAAGAGGTCATCCGGTTGACCTTCGAGGACGAGTTCGTGACGGCGGGGTTGAACTTCGCCAGCCAGCCGACCTTCATCAACTTCAACGTCCTGCTCCGAGCCCTCGCCGGCCCGTCCGCCCCGCTGCCGAACTTCTACGACTGGTTCACGGACATGTCGGGCTCGGGCAAGCCGACCACCGCCGACGAGATCATCGTGCTCGCGCTTGACAACGTACTCGCCGCGATCGGTCCGGGCGGCTACAACGCACCGCGCGGCGAGATCATCTACCGCCACGACATCTTCGGCGAGATCTGGCGGACACCGTTCTCGAGTCGCTCGACCTACGCCCACTGCGTCGAGTTCGACGGCAACGGACCCTTGCGCATCGAGAGCATGTTCCCGCTCGGCGAATCGGGCGAGGTGGTGCCGGACTCGTGGGGCCAGGCCCACTTCAACCCGCACTTCTTCAGCATGATCCCGGCCTTCGACCCCTTCATGCCGCGGCCGTTCCCGCTCTTCAACTAGGATCTCGATTCAGCTTCACAGCAGCCCCGCTCTTCGGAGCGGGGCTTTTTCGTGGTGAGGTGAGGAAGTCAGCGCTCCCTGCGGTCGCTGTCAGCGCTCGCTTCGCTCGCTGTGAGGAGGTAAGGCGTGAGGCGTTCGCCGTGAGCCGCTCCCGAAAATCCCCGGTCGGAGCGGGTTCTTGGTTTGTGGTCTCCTCGCGGGCGAGACGCCCGCGAGGTGTCAACTCCGGCAACCGGAACCCCCGACCATCTCACCAGCGAGCAGAGCGAGCGCTCACCCCTCTCGGCGCGTGATATCGTGCCCCGGCATTTGCACTCACACCCCAGAAGGGGCAGAATGCGCCGCGACCGGACCGGCGGTGTCGATCGGGCGTCACGAACTCGATCCCGTGGAGGATCCATGACCATCGAACGCAAGCTCCTCGACCTCGCGAACCGACGCGAGCAGGCTCTCGAGGGCGGCGGCGAGAAGCGCATCGCGAAACAGCACGCCCAGGGCAAGTACACCGCCCGCGAACGGATCTGGAAGATTCTCGACGAGGGCAGTTTCGTCGAACTCGACGCCTTCGTCACCCACCGCTGCACCGACTTCGGGATGGACGCCGATCACCCCCTCACCGACGGTGTCATCACCGGCCACGGCACCATCGACGGCCGGCGGGTCTTCATCTTCTCGCAGGATTTCACCATCTGGGGCGGGTCGCTGTCGAAAGCCTACGCGGAGAAGATCTGCAAGATCATGGATCTCGCAGTGACCGCCGGCGCCCCCATAATCGGGCTCAATGACTCGGGCGGCGCCCGGATCCAGGAAGGCGTGGACGCCCTTGCCGGCTATGCCGACATCTTCCTCAAGAACGTGCTTGCTTCGGGCCAGGTGCCGCAGATCTCGCTCATCCTCGGCCCCTGCGCCGGGGGCGCGGTCTACTCGCCGGCGATCACCGATTTCATCATCATGGTCCGCGACACCTCGTACATGTTTCTCACCGGCCCCAAGGTCGTCAAACAGGTCACCCGTGAAGAGGTCACCACCGATCAGCTCGGCGGCGCCGATGTCCACGCGAGCCGGAGCGGGGTCGCCCACCTCGTCGCCGACACCGAGGACGAGGCCTTCGACACCCTGCGTTCTCTCTTCGCCTACCTGCCCCAGAATCATCGGAAACCGGCGCCCGCCTGCGTCACCGCTGATCCGCCCGATCGAGAGGACCCTGATCTCAACATCCTTCTTCCCGACAACGCCAACCACCCCTACGACGTGCGTGAGGTGATCACACGGGTGGTGGACGACGGCGACTTCCTCGAGATCCAACCCGATTTTGCACCCAACCTCGTCGTCGGCTTCGCCCGCTTCAACGGCCGATCCACCGGCATTGTCGCCAACCAGCCGCAGGCGCTCGCCGGGGTTCTCGACAACAACGCCTCCATCAAGGGCGCTCGCTTCGTTCGATTCTGCGACGCGTTCAGCATCCCGCTGGTCACCTTCGAAGATGTTCCGGGGTTCATGCCCGGGACCGTCCAGGAGTACGGCGGGATCATCCGCAACGGTGCCAAGCTGCTCTTCGCCTTCGCCGAGGCGACGGTGCCGAAGATCACGGTGGTCCTCCGCAAGGCCTACGGCGGCGCCTACTGCGTCATGAGTTCCAAGCACATCCGATCGGACATCAACCTTGCCTGGCCGACCGCCGAAATCGCCGTCATGGGCCCCGACGGCGCCATCGAAATCATCTACCGGGCCGAGCTCGCCGAGGCCGAGGATCGAGGTGCCAGGGCCGAGGAACTCAAGCGCCAGTATCGCGAGCTCTTCGCCAACCCGTACACGGCGGCGCGCAAGGGCTACATCGACGATGTCATCATTCCCGCCGAGACCCGCCCGCATCTCATCAAGGCGCTGGAGATGCTCGCCGAAAAACGGCAGTCGAACCCCGACGTCAAACACTCCAACATCCCGCTCTAGACCGGATCAGTCATGAGCCGCTCCACCTGCATCCCGACAGCCCGACGACGGGCCCCGACGAAGGGAGACCCGGATTGACCTTCTCCGACGCGCTCATCGTCACCGTCCTCGGCATGGGGGTGGTCTTCAGCGGGCTCCTCCTGACGGCCGGGTTGATCCTCTGTTTCGGTTGCCTCCAACGCCTATTCGACACCCCCGCCGGGACAGCGAAGGGACCGACGGCCGGAGCTTCTCTGGAGCCGTCGTCGGGACCGATGATCGAACCCGAGGTACTCGCCGTCATCACCACCGTGCTCGAGGTCGAGCGCCGGCTGCACCGCGTCCGCGGCGCCGGCGCCAGGGAGACCGTCGATGAGTGACTACGTTCTGAAGATCGGTGACCGCGAGTACCGCGCACGGGTCCGTGAGATCACCTCCGACCGCGCGACCATCGTC
>JAHECW010000252.1 GCA_024641545.1 Acidobacteriota bacterium | reverse complement strand
CACCACGGGATCCGGCGGCGGCTTTCTCTCGGATCGATTCGCCGGTGAGCTCTTCGGCCCCGGCCAACTGCTCGACGGCGAGCAGTATTACCTCATCCTGCCCGACGCCATCGGCCACGGTCAGTCGAGCCGACCCAGCGACGGCCTCCACATGTCGTTCCCCAAGTACACCTACGACGACATGGTTCGCGCCCAGCATCGTCTCCTGACCGAGCACCTCGGGGTCGATCACCTGCGGCTGGTGATGGGGACCTCCATGGGCGGGATGCACACCTGGGTCTGGGGTTACACCTATCCCGAGTTCATGGACGCGCTCATGCCCCTGGCCAGCCTCCCGGTCGAGATCGCCGGACGCAACCGGATGCTGCGCAAGATGATCATCGACTCCGTCGAGAACGACCCGGCGTGGAAGGGTGGCGAGTATGTCGAACAGCCGCCGGGGTTGATCACGGCCATGCACCCGTTGATCTTCATGGTCAGCTGCCCGCTGCAGTGGCAGGCCGAGGCGCCGACCCGGGAAGAGGCCGAAGCCTTCCTGGAAGCGAGGATCCAGCGCTACGCATCGCACATGGATGCCAACGATTTGATCTACCAGTTCGACTCGTCGCGGGACTACGACCCGTCGCCGCACCTGGAGAAGATCACCGCGCCTCTCCTCGCGGTCAACTCGGCCGACGACCAGGTCAACCCGCCGGAACTCGGAATCCTCGAACGCGAGATTCAAAAGGTGGCCGCCGGGCGCGCCGTGGTGCTGCCCATCACCGACGAGACCAGGGGACACGGGACCCACTCGATCCCGGCGATCTGGGGCCCCTATCTCGAGGAGCTGTTGGCCCGATCCGAACCGGTCACCCCCAACCCGCGGGTCGGGGGTGCCGGCTAGTCCGACGGCCCGGCCCCCGGCATCCGGCGCGAGAAGTGCCTGAAGAGCGCCCAGGTCAAAACGACGGAGACAAGGAGGATGAACGCCGGCAGGGCGAGACCGACGATGTTCGAGGTGACGGCAGGCCACAGACCGTCGGCGTCGCTCGAGGCCACAGCGGCCGTGAGCACCGCCCCGATCACCGCGACCGTGATCACCCCGATGATCACCGCGGTGGCGACGGGCGAGAAGATCCTGTCGGCCTTGAGAATGCGTTTGCGATAGTTGTAGTAGGCCAGGAGCAGCCCGAGTGAGCTGACCGCGTAGGCCATGAGCATCCCGAGGATCTTGCCGGCGGCGGGATCAACCTGCATCATCGCCCTCCCATCGATTGTGGCGCTCCATGTCTTCCAGGTACCCGGCCTGTTTCTTCTCGAATGCAGCGGAAAGGGTGCGCAGCTTGGGGTCGATGACCTTGAAGGTCAGCCAGGTGAAGACCATCGACAGGGCGAGGCAGACAAAGCCCCAGGGCTGAAGCAGAATCGACCCGGCGAGACCCACGGTGACCAGGAAGAAGGCCAGCACCCCGAAAACGCAGGCGAGAAGGTCGTGGATCGTCCAACGGTCCGCGTCGTCCGCGGTCCACTCCGTCTTGAACACGCTCATGATGCGCCTCCCTGTGTCGTCAGAAGACCCCGTCTCTCGGCCTCGGCGTGGATCGGCCCCCAGAACCCGAGGGGCCTCGCCTGGACGTAGTAGCGAAGGAGGTGCTCCCGGTCGTCCGCCTTGGTGAAGAAACACACCGGGAGATAAACCAGGGAAACCAGGCCGGCAAGGAGCCAGAAGTTGAGCCAGTTGGGCAGCTCGGGGAGGACCCCGAGCGCCGGCAGCACCCACACCACCAGCCAGCTCATCACCAGATTGGCGATCCAGCTCGAGAGATAGGCCCAGGAGTTGAAGCGCCACCAGATCACCTGGAGCAGCGACGGGATCCAGATCCCCGCCGCCTGCAGCCAGAGCGCGAAGATCAGCCACGACGTGATGGACTGCATTGTCAGCCCGAGGAGGAAGGACCCGAGCAACAGGAGCAGGGTGTTGATCCGGCCGACCCTGACCAGCGTCGCCTCGCTCGCCTCGGGGTTGATGTAGTGGTGGTAGAGGTCGCGGGTGGCGTAGAGCGCGCCGAGGTTGAGGTGGGTCGAGATGGTCGACAGGTGGATCGCGATGATGCCGGCGAAGAAGACGCCGATCATCCCGGCCGGGAGGTGCTCGAAGCCGAGGCGGAACCAGCCCATCTCGTACTGGGCTTCGGACTCGAGGGCCGGGTACATCACGAAAAAGGCAAGGATGGCGACCGCCCAGACGCTGTTGCGGATCAGGGTGACGAATCCGCCCGCCCAGATCGAGTAGCTGGCGTCGCGGATGGTGCGCGCCGACTGGATGCGCTGCGCCTCCGGATACCAGTCGATGAAGTTGCCCATGCCGATGCCGCCGAGGGTCGACATGATCAACAGGGTCACGAAGTCCGCGGTGTAGAAGAGATTCGGGTCGAGGCCCCAGAACCCGTCGAAGTGGAAGGGGTTCAATCGCGCGCTCTCGCCGATCTCGCCGAGACGGCTGACGATGCCCGACGGTCCGCCGGCCACCGAGATCCCCCACACCGACACCAGGGTGATCACCAGGAAGCTGATGACCCCCTGCTGGAAGTCGGCCATGATGACGCCCCAGTAGCCGGCGACGAGGACGTAGACCGCACAGATCGAGGTGAAGGCGACGACGCCGATCCAGTTCGGCCAGGCAAAGAGATAGGTGCAGATCTTGCCCATGGCGGCGGAGACCCAGGCGAGGACGAACATGTTCATGAAGGTCTGCCAGCCCGCCAGCCAGCCGCGGAGGAGCTCGGCGCCGAGCCCCGAGTAGCGGAGGTTCTGCCACTCCGCCTGGCTCATGGCGAGGCTGCGGCGGAAGATCCGGGTCGAGACGAAGGCCGAAATGGCCGTCCAGGCCGTGAAGAAAGGAAACCAGATCCCACGCATGCCCCACTTGTAGATGGTGCCGCAGATCCACATCGGGGTGTCGGTGGCGGTGTGGGTGGCGTAGACCGAGGTCGCGGGCAGCCACCACGGCAGCCCCCGACCGGCGAGGAAGAAGTCCGCCTCGCTGCGCTTGCCGAGACGGTAGAAAACCACCCCGCAGGCGATCATGGCGCTGATCAGAAGGATGACCCACAGCCAATCCAGCGGCGTGAAGACGACGGAAACCGCGGCAGCTTGATCCATGTGAACTCCTACCTCGACATGGAGTAGGGCCGCTGTTCGGCCGCGGTGGCCCACTCCCGGTTCGGGTGGTCAGACATCACGAAGTGCAGCTCACCCCCCGCGGCGACCTCCTGGTGGGTGATGTAGCACCGATCGAGCGGGGCGCCGTTGAGCCGGACGCTGTCGACATACACGTTGCCGGGCGCCTGGTTGTCGGCGATGACGACAAAGCTCCGGCCGCCGGCGAGATCGATCTCCGCCCGGCGGACCGCCGGGCTGCCGAGAACATATTGGTTGCTCCCCGGCGCCACCGGGTAGAAACCGAGGGCGGAGAAGACGTACCAGGCCGACATTTGACCGAGGTCGTCGTTGCCGCCGAGTCCGTCCGGCGCGGGCCGGTACATCTCGGTCATGATCCGGCGCACCCGGGCCTGGGTCTTCCACGGCTGGCCTGCGAAGCAGTAGAGATAGGGAACGTGGTGACTCGGTTCGTTGCCGTGGACGTAGTTGCCGATAATCCCGGCGCGGGTGATGTCCTCGTTGGCGGCGATGCTCGCGTCGTCGATCTCCATTTCGAAGAGGTTGTCGAGCCAGGTCACCAGCGCGTCCGGTCCGCCGAGGAGATCGATGAAACCCGCGACGTCGTGCGGCACGAAGAGCGAGTAGTTCCAGGCGTTGCCCTCGATGTAGCCCTGGCCGTGGGTGTCCATGGGGTCGAAATCGGCAGGGAAGCTCCCGTCGGCGTTGCGCGCCCGCAGGAAGCCGGTCTCCGGGTCGTAGAGGTTTCGCCACGAGGCCGCGCGCCGGCCGAACTCGGCGGCAACCTCGGTTCGGCCCATGGATTCCGCCACCCGGGCGATAGTCCAGTCGTCGTAGGCGTACTCGAGGGTCTTGGACGCGGCGCTGGTTTGTCGGTCCGCCGGCACCCATCCCAGCTGCCGATAGTCTCCGATGCCGTCGTAGCGGTCGAAGTCGGCGCTGGCGATCATCGCCTCGAGCGCCTGATCGGCATCGAATCCGCCCAGCCCCTTGAGGTAGGCGTCGGCGAGCACCGAAACCGCGTGGTAGCCGATCATGCACCAGTTCTCGTTGGCGTGGTGCGACCACACGGGCAGCACGCCGTGCACGCTCTGTTGCCGGTGGGCGAGGAGCGACCGCACCATGTCGACGCTGCGCTGGGGCTGGAGGATGGTCAGCAGCGGGTGTTGGGCTCGGTAGGTGTCCCAGAGCGAGAAAACGGTGTAGTTGGTGAATCCAAGGGAACTGAAGACATTGCCGTCGAGCCCGCGACTGCGGCCGTCGACATCGGAGTAGACCACCGGCGCCATGCTCGAGTGGAAGAGCGCGGTATAGAAGTTCGCCAGAATCACGGGGTCCGCATCGAGCTTGATGCGGTTCAACTCCTCGGCCCATCGCGACTTCGCCCGGTCTCTCAAGCCGTCGAAATCCCAGCCCGGAGCTTCGGCTTCGAGATTGGCAACCGCGCCTGCGGTGCTGACGCTCGAGAGCGCGACCTTGACGACGATCTGCTCGCCCTCGGCGGTCTCCCAGTCGAAGTGGCACTTGACCCGGCGGCCGACCCGTTCGGGGAAGTCGTGGTCCTGGTCGAAGCGACGCCAGAAACCGCGGTAGATCTCCGCCTCCTCGTTGCGCAACCCGTACGACTCGACCGGTTTGCCGAATGCGATCGCGAAGTAGAGGACCCGTGAGCGCGCCCAACCGGAGGTTTGGCGGTATCCGGTCAGGAGCCGGTCGTTCTCCATTCGCACCGATGTCCACACCGTCTTCCCGGGGTAGTCGTAGATGTTGGCGGTGAGGTCGACGATCAGGTGTGCGGCATCGCTCGCGGGGAAGGTGTAGCGGTGGACCCCGACCCTCTCGGTGGCGGTCAGCTCGACCTCGATACCCGAGTCGTCCAGGGTGACCCGATACGCGCCCGGCTCCGCTGCTTCGCGCTGATGTGAGAAACGGGATCGATAGCCCGACTCGGGCTCCTCCGCGGTCCCGGGGTCGAGTTGCAGGACGCCGACCGTGGGCATCATCAAGACATCGCCCAGATCCGAGTGACCGGTGCCGCTGAAGTGGGTGTGGGCGAAACCGACGATGGTCGTATCGCCGTACTGGTAACCCGAGCAGTAGCGGTACGCCTCGGGGTTGTATCCGTCGCCCGAGCTGTACGGGACGAGATCGGTCTGCGGACTGAGCTGCACCAGACCGAAGGGCACGGTCGCCCCGGGAAAGGTGTGGCCCATGTCATCGGTGCCGACGAAAGGATCGACGAGCAGATTCGGCGAATCGGCAGAGGCTGCCAGACACGACAGGGCCACAAGGGTCAGCAAACCGAGGCTGCGGCGAGACATCTGCCCTCCATCGT
>JAHECW010000251.1 GCA_024641545.1 Acidobacteriota bacterium | reverse complement strand
GTTTGCGCTGCCGCGCCTCTCGGCGAGATCGCGTGAGGGCTCTGAACACGTGGAAAATGGAACGGTGTTCTCGGCCACGGTTATTGATGGCTGTCGTTTTCCAACACCAGCCGGCTGCGACCCGTGGAAGGTCCCAATGAATTTTTTCTCACATCGGCCGTTGTCTGACCAGGAAGAGAACACGGGCGCCGACGCGCTCGGAAATCCCCGCGCCAGGGGAGCTGTCGGCCTGAAGGTCGCGAGATCCACTCGGCGCCTGGCCGCCTTCGTCGCCGCGGCGCTCGTCCTCGGGCTCGCCGGTCCGGTCCTCGCCGACCCGCCCACCGTCAACGGGCTCTTCTACGGCGACGGCGACGACGCGAAGTACCAGCTCTACGCAACATCGGTGGGGGGCAGCGGGTTGTACATCTATCTCGACGTTCCGACCAAGAAGTTGTACGTCGCGCTGCTAGTCAGCCACACCGTCAACGACCTGGTCTGCACGGATCGACTCAACGCCGCCTATACCGCAAGTGCGGGGTGGGGACAACATCGGAGCTGCAAACGGGCCAGCGACTCGGAGTTCGCAACCTTCACCTTCGAGTGCGCCCCCGGCTCACCGCGGTCCTGGACGTGGCAGCAGGCGATGGGTTGCGCCCAGAACATGGTCGAACCGGAAAGCGTCTGGGTGACTGATCCCAGCTGCGGGCCGTCGTCGCCCGCTCCGGATTGGCCGCCCGGCATCACCGCCGCGACCTCGTGGGTGACCAACGTCAACACCTATCAAACATCGTATCCCTACGGGACCCCGTGGCCGCTGTCGTACAACCTGCCGTGGAACTTCTACGTCAACGGAATCGACTACAAGAACAACTGGAAATCCCCGTTCGTGGCATCCTCCCCGAACGATGTCAACCTGGTGGCCGGTTACCCGACCCACAGCACCTACAACCAGATCAACCCGAGCGTTTCCCTGACCGGCGGCTGGGAGTGGTCGATGGTCTACGAGTGGTCCATCGACATGGGGCCGGCCGGGACCGACTGCAGCGGCCAGCTGATCTACGTGCTGTCCGGCACCTCGCACCACTCGCCGCCCAAGACCGGCACCCAAAACGACCCGTTCCCGCCGCAGCCCAACCCGATCCTGTCGGACTGGGGGGATCTGCCGGATACCTACGGCACCCTGTCGACGAGCGCCGGTCCGGCCCACTACATTAAGATCGACGGTCCCTATCTCGGCGTCGACATCCAGGCCGAGGCCGACGGCCAGCCGACCACCGACGCCACCGGCGACGGCACGGAAGAGGACGGCGTCACCGCCGTCGTCAACGACGCCTGGGCGGCGGGCTCGACCCAGACCATCAGCGTCGACGTCAGCAACGCGCCCGCCGGCGCCCTCCTCGGAGCCTGGTTCGACTGGAATGGAGACGGCGATCTCACCGACCCGGGCGAGTTCTTCTCGTGGAACGTGGCTGAGGGTACGAATGCGCTTTCGGTTATTGTCGGATCAGGATTCGACTGGCTCGTCGACACGCTGTACGCCCGCTTCCGGCTCGTCTCTTCCGCCGCCGCCGCCCCGGGCGGCAGCCTCGATCAGGCGGACTTCGTCGGTGTCGCCACCGACGGCGAGGTCGAGGACTATTTCTGGAACCCCGGCACCCTGCCGGTGACCCTCAACGCCTTTTCGAGCGACGGCGCCGCCGGCGGCGAAATCTCGGTCAGCTGGCAGACCGCCTCCGAAACCGACAACGTCGGTTTCGAACTCTGGGGCCGGGTCGAGGGCCGGTGGCAGACCCTCGGCGATTTCGTGCCCGGCACGGGGATGAACAGCCACCTGCCGCACGACTACCGGGTCGTGGTCCCGGCGCCGCCCGGGTTGACCCAACTCCAGCTGGTCGACTACAACAGCCGCGGCGTCATCGAGCGCTACGGCCCGTTCCGTCCCGGAACCCGCCACGGCGAGGCGCAGGCGGCCCAACGGATCGACTGGACCGAGGTCCGCAGCGAGCGCGAGCAGCGGCTGCGGGCCCGCGGGTTCCAACCGGTCGGCGGCGAGACCGCCGGGGTTGCGGGATCTCACGGCGAGCGGGGCGCCTGGAAGCACATCGCCGACGGCACCGGCCACGCCGGTTCGTTCGCGCCTGACACCAAGGTGCTCGAAGTCGAGCTCAGCTCCTCGTCGGCGACGACTTCGGCAGCGATGCCGAAGTCCATCCTCGTCGATGAGGGCCGGCAGACCCATGTGGCGGTCACCGATGGGGGCGTGCAGCGCGTCACCTACGAGGCCCTGCTCGATGGCGGTCTCGATCTCGCCGGGGTGAGCAGCCGCGAGATCGCCGTCACCTGGCGCGGCGCACCCGTCGCCCGCTGGATCGACGGTCCTCGGGTCTTCGGCCCCGGCAGCGCCATCGAGTTCATCGGCCACCCGCCCGAGGGCGTCGACGCCCTCTACGTCAACGCCGCCCACTATCAGGTTTCGGTCAACCGCCGCCTCGCGGTTGCCGCAAAAGAGATGCCTTCGGGCACGGTGCCGCAGCCGTCGCAGTCGTATTCGAAGGAGATCACGGTCGATCGGCCGATCATGCACCACTCCCAGTCACCGACCGGCGACCCGTGGGTCGAACGAACCGTGCTCGCCCGCAGCGGCGTGCCGGCAACGGTCACCCTCGATGTCGAGGTCGACGATGATGTGCTCGAAGGCAAGCACCAACTCGTGCTCGATCTCGGAACGATCACCGACCTGCCCGACGTCACCGGCGCCGGCGGCGCAGTCGTACCCGAACACAATGTCGAAATCCGGTTCGCCGGGCCCGGGTCGGGCTTCGTGCCGGTGGCGACGAGATCGACATCCGGACAACGGAAATGGCTCATCGAGGCCGATCTTCCGGCCGGGCTGCTCGCGACCGGGCTCAATCAGATCCAGCTCCGCTTCACCACCGAGTATCTCTTCTCGTTGGTTGTGATCGACAACTACGGCCTTCGCTTCTCGACGCCGTACCGGGGTCCGGAACTCGATTTCGCCCCCGACCGGCGGGCGCAGGGGTACCTCATCGAAGGCTTCGCCGGACCCAATGTGGTTGCCTACTCACACACGGGCTTCGACGATCTGACCCGTCACCAGGTCTCGGTGCATCCGTCGGTCTCCGGCTATGTCGCCGAGTTCCGGCAGAATCGTGCGGCGTCGACCGATCGTCTGGGCGGCCCCCAGCCGTCGGTGAAGCGTTTCTGGGTGACCGACACCCCGCATTCACCCGCGGTGGTCTCCACCCGGGCGGCCGGCGACCTCTTTTCCACTCCCGCCGATCTCGTGGTCATCGCCGGCTCGAGCTTTGTCGGCAGCGATGCTCTCGAGCAGTACCTGGCCGACAAGGCCGAGTTCAACCCCGTCGTCGTCGATGTCGAGGACATCTACAACGCGGTCGGATACGGCATGGCGTTGCCGGCGGCGATCACCGATTATCTGACGGCCCGGCGGGAGATCCAGCCCTTCAGCCACGTCCAGCTCGTCGGCAGCGACTGTTACGATCGCCTCAACTACATTTCCCAGTGCGTCAGTTTCGTCCCGCTTCCGACCGCGGTCGTCGGACCCACCCGGTACAGCCCGAGCCACAACCGTCTCACCGATCTCGACGGCGACGGCATCGCCGATGTCGCCGTCGGCCAGTTCTCGGTCCGCACCGAGAACGAGCTCGCGACCTTCGTCGGCAAGGGGTGGGATTGGCACGCGAGCGGTCTTGCCGCCGGCAACTCCGCACTCTTCATCGCCGAGGAGACCGACGGCACGCACGACTTTCTCGCCCAGGTCGGCCGCGTCGGCGGCCACCTCGACGCAACCCACGAGGAGATCCTCGACATGTCCGCACACCCGGATATCGCGACCGCGCGCGAGGCCCTGCGGGCCGCCCTCGATTCCGGTCGGGCGGTCACCGTCTTCTCCGGTCACTCCTCGGCCGTCCAGTGGGCCTACCGCGGGTTGTTGACACCGTCGACCGTCGCGGGGCTGACGAACATCGGCCGGCCGACCCTGATGCTCCCGCTCGCCTGTGAGACGACCTACGACATCAGCCCCAGCGCCAACGTCCTCGGACATCAGCTCCTGACCTCCGGCGGGCAGGGCGCGGTGGCGATCAGCGGTGCGGTCTCCCTCGCGAATCTCGACGACAACGAACGAATGGCCGACCGGGTTCTGGAGGGTCTCGAATCAGGCATGACCCTCGGGGAGGCGGTGCAGGCGGGACGCGAGACCCTCGGCGGCGCGTACCGGACCTTGCAGGACAACTGGCTGACGCAGGGCGACGTGACCCTGAGGTTGGAGCGATAGATGGTTTTCGCCGCCCTGACACAAGGACCTCGTATTCAAGCCGCACGCCGGTGCCGGACAGTTCGTGCTCAGCGGAGGGTGTCGTGACCCGACCATTGGACAGCGAACCGGGTGCGGGGAGCGCCGGTCCGGGCCGTCGTTCCGGACGGTGCGGTGATCGGCGCCGACTCGACTATGAGACACCCCGGATCGAGAGATTCGGCACGCTCGACAGCGCCGTCCGGTTTGGTGGGTCATATCAGACCGACAGCGGTGCTCTCGGAAACCAACCGGGACCGCCGGCGCCCAGCTCCAGGCCGCGTGGCTAAGGCCGCCGGGACAACCGATCCAGGAGGGCGCCCATCCCCACGGGCCGGGGAGACCGCAACCGGGATTCCCCACACCTCCCTGCGCATCGCGCCTCCCCGGATGCCATGAGCGCCCTCGCCTGCATCCTCGACCGCAGCGGCGCCCCCGTCGACACACGACGGGTCGAACGCCTCGGTGCGGCGCTTGCCGACTACGGCGACGACTCGTCGATGGTGTGCGCCGGTCCCGTCGGCATCGTCGTTCGCCACGCGAAGAGCCGTCGGGCCCGTCATTGCCACGGGCCGATCCGGGATGAGCGCTCGGGGCTCGTGGTCGCCGTCGCCGGGCGGTTCAGCCTGGTCGGCGGGGCCGGGCCGCCGAGCCCGGATGCAACCGGCGATCCCGCACAGGAGGGCTGTGCGAGCTGGGCGTTGAAGCGCTGGCTCCGCGACGGGCCGAGCTGGCTCGACGAGATCGCCGGATCGTTCACCCTGGTCGTCGCCGATCCCGCCGCGGGGTGGTTGAGTATCGCCCGCGACCACCTCGGCGATCTCAAGGTCTACTACCACCTCGGCGAAGGACGGCTGATCGCCGCAACCGAGGCGGGTGCGATCCTGGCCGATGAGTCGGTGAGCGCCCAACCCGACGAGCCCTCCGCCGCCGGTTTCCTGGGTTTTCGTTTCGAACACAGCGACCGCAGCTTCTTCCGCGGGATCAATGAGCTGGCGCCGGCCCACCGCCTGCGGGTGAGCGGCGAACGCGACGTCATCGAGCGCTACTGGCGCTTCCGACACTCGACGAACACCGCGCCGGTCGACGAGGTCCGCGACGCCTTTCTCGATCTGATCCGGAAGTCGCTGCAGCACCACCTCGACTGGCTTCCGCACGACCGGATCGGCCTGTCGCTC
>JAHECW010000077.1 GCA_024641545.1 Acidobacteriota bacterium | reverse complement strand
GTCGCTGCCCCGGTCACGGTTGCTGTTTCCCGGAGCTCCGGCCTTCCGCGCCGCCTTTGGCGTCCCGGCGTCGCCCGGGCAGCGCGGTCGATGGAGCTGCGGGGAGGATGTGACCGCGCTGCCCGCGCGAGCGGCGGCCTCTTTCGCTGCGGGGGGAGACGCACCGGGACGCTTTGCCGCGAGGGTTGCCCGGCGTCGGCATTGTGCTCGGGGTTCCGGGTTGCCGGAGGGGTTGTCGTTGGGCACAATGCCGCGCCCGGCACGCCCCGGTGGAGGGTGGTACTTGGCTTCCCGAAGCTCCGGCTATCCGGTCCGGTTCGGCGCGTTCGACGCGCCGCCGCAATTCGTCCGACGAATTGCTAGGGCATCTCGGCCCGCGTCAGCATCTCCATCGCCTCCGGCCGCGGCTCGTTCTTCTTCGCGTCCCAATAGGGCGAGAGCCGGCGCAGGCTGTCGACGATCCCGGGGAAGACCTCGATGACCCTGTCGACCTCGGCTTCGGTGTTGTAGCGGCTCAGGCTGAAACGAACCGAGCCGTGGATCGCCGAGAACGGGATGTGCATGGCTCTGAGGACGTGCGAAGGTTCGAGCGAGCCCGAGGTGCAGGCGGAACCCGAAGAGGCGCAGATGCCCTCCGCGCTGAGCTGGTAGAGGATGCCCTCGCCCTCGATGAAGTGGCAGGCGACGTTGAGGGTGTTGGAGAGCCGCGGGGCGTTCCTGCCGTTGACCTCGAGATAGGGGATCCGCGCCGTCAGTTCCTTCTCGAGCCGGTCGCGCATGGCGAGGATCCGCGGTTCGTCCTCGTCGTGCCGTTCCATGGCGAGTTCGAGGGCTCTGGCGAGGCCGACGATAAAGGCCACGTTCTCGGTCCCCGCGCGACGCCCATCCTCCTGGTGACCGCCGAGGAGGAACGGCCGGCAGCGGGTGCCGCGGCGGATGAAGAGGGCGCCGATGCCCTTGGGAGCGTGCAGCTTGTGCCCGGAGAACGACAACAGGTCGACGTGTTTGAACGAGCCTCGGAGGTCGATGGGGAGCTTGCCCACGGTCTGGGTGGCGTCGGTGTGGAAGATGATGCTCTCGTCGGTTTCTTTGGTGATCCGGGACAGTTCTTCGACCGGGAAGATGACCCCGGTCTCGTTGTTGGCGTGCATCACTGAAACCATCAGGGTGTCGGCCCGAAGGGCCCGGACGAACTCGACGCGATCGATCCGGCCATCGCCGTCAACCGGGATGAAATCGACGTCGATGCCCCTGCGCTGGAGGTCTTCGCCGACCGAGAAGATCGCCGGGTGTTCGACCCCGGTGGTGATGATGTGGCGGCGATCCGGGTTTGCGGCGATGGTGCCGAAGACTGCGGTGTTGTTGGATTCGGTGGCGCAGGAGGTGAAGAGGATCTCGGCCGGCCGGGCGTTGCCGAGAAGCCTGGCGACCGTCTTGCGCGCCGCGGTGATGGCGTCGGCGGGTCCGTGCGCCGGCTCGTACAGCGAGCTCGGGTTGAAGTAGTCGTCGGTGAGGAAGGGCTCGAGCGCCGCGAAGACCTCGGGGGCCACCCGGGTGGTGGCGTTGTTGTCCATGTAGATGATCTTCATCGGTTCGCCCTCAGACTTCGATGACCTGGATGCGTTGGTCGATCTGGTCCTTGAGCGCCTGCTCAACGAGCATCTTGATGGTGCTCTGCGAGCCGACGCAGTTGGCGCAGGCGCCCTTCATGGTGCAGTAGACCTTGGTGTCCTTGATGTCGACGATCTCGATGTCCCCCGCGTCGTTGGCGAGCTGCGGCCGGACGTAGGAGTCGATGACCTCCTCGACTTTTTTGGCGAACTTGAAGGGCGACATCTCCGTCGGCGGCTGGGCCCTGGGGGCCCGTGCCATGGGCAGAACCGGCAGCTGTTTCAGGGTGGTTGGGCGGGATCCGTTGACCTTGTCGAGCAGATCCTGGAGCCCGCCGGGGGTGTGGTGGCAGGACATGCAGGCGCCGCCGGCCTTGATGGAGTTGGTGATGTCGGCGATGGAGGTCAGCTTGAGCTCTTCGATCTTGCGCAGGATATAGGGTTCGGTGAGACCGAAACAGGTGCAGACCAGCCGGCCCTCCTCCTGTTCGTCGTGCCGGATGTCGATCCCGAGCTCGGCCAGGTCGACGCCTCGTTTCTGGGCCCAGTTGAAGACCGCGGCCTCGAGCGCCTCGGCCCCCATGACCGAACAGTGGATCTTGGCCTGGGGCAGCCCGTCGAGATACTTGACGATGTCCTGGTTGGTGATCCGGAGCGCGTCGATGGGGGTGAAGTCCCCCTCCTCGATGATGCAGCACAGGGCCTCGGACGCGGCTATGGCCGAAGTGCAGCCGAAGGTCAGGTAGCGGGCCTCGATGATCCGGTCCTGCCGCGGGTCGGTGGCGTGACGATCGACGCGGAACGTGAAGCGCAGAGCGTCGCCGCAGGCGATGGACCCGTGCTCGCCGAAACCGTCGGCGTCCTCGATTTCTCCGAGGTGCGTGCCGGGTTTTCCCGAAACCGCCGCCATGAAGAGCTCGGTCGTTTTCTTCGAGTAGTTCCAGGTCATGGTGCCTCCGCCTGCGAGCCGCGCAGGCTCTGGATGATACCTGATCCCTTGCTGCAATATTCCCGATTGCGCGGCGTCCGCAACGGCAATCTGCGCGTGGATCGTATTGCGGAGATCAGCGCCGCTAATTGAAACCCGAAGATCGAACTCTTCGGCGCTGGCGATGGCGAGACCCCGCGTTGAAGCTGTCGGCCGTCAGCTGTCGACCGTCGACTCAACTCCGGTCGAAGACCTCCGCGGCATCGATCCCGAGCTCGGCTGCGATCTGGACGATTTCGCGGTGTTCGACCGACGAGAAACGCCCGTCGGCGTCGGCGACCGCTTTGAGCAGTCCGACGACGGAGGCGGCGTGGTCGGGGTCGAGCCTCGACCGCAGTCCGCGACTGACGGCGTAGGCGCTCGCGCAGTCGGCGAGCTGCGCCCGATGGCAGGCGATTTCGGTCACCAGGACCGCGTGCTCGGCGGAGATTTCGGTGGAATCGATGAGAATCTCCTCCATCCGGAGACGCTCGGCTCGACGCACCCGGCCGTCGGCGCGGGCGACGCGCATCAGGACAAAGGACAGCGCGTTGAGGTGGTCCGCGGTCCCGGCCTCGAGCGAGTTCAGCGTCTCTATGGCCCGCCGGACCACCGTCACTAGCATCTGTTGCTGTGTGTTCTCGTTGCCTCGAGCGGTCGCTGGGTCCATTGCTCCCCCCCGCATGTATTACGCAGCGGCCCGGGCGCGAGTTGCAGTAAACTCGGCCAATGACGCTCTTCTCGTCCTCCCGCCGCCTCGCGTTCCTCCTCGTTCTCACCATCATTGCGGCGCCGGTCTCGGCGGCCTCGCCCGACCCGGCCCGGGGAACCGGAGGGGCGGTGGCGAGCGCAGCTCCCGCCGCCACCCAGGCCGGTTTGGAGATTCTCCGCGCCGGCGGCAACGCCGTCGATGCGGCGGTTGCGACGGCCCTCGCCCTCGCTGTGGTTCATCCGCAGGCCGGCAATCTCGGCGGTGGCGGGTTTGCGGTCGCGCGGATGGACGGTGAAGCGACGGCCCTCGATTTTCGCGAGACCGCGCCTGCGGCAGCCAGCCACGACATGTATCTCGACGCCAAGGGCGAACCGGTGACGGAACGAAGCCTGGTCGGCCCGCTGGCGGCCGGGGTGCCCGGTTCGCCGGCGGGGCTGTGGGAGCTCCACCAGCGATACGGCGCGCTGGACTGGGCGCAGGTGGTGGCCCCGGCCATTCGACTGGCCGGCGATGGCTTCGTGGTGACCGCCCGGCTCGAGAAGTCGGTGGCCAAGGCGGCGCAGCTGCTCGGTCGATTCCCGGAGACGGCGGCGGTCTGGTTGCCCGGCGGTGAACCGCCGGCCGCGGGTTCGCTGATGAAGCTCCCCGATCTGGCCGCCACTCTGGCTGCGTATGCCGAACGCGGTCCCGAGGCGATCACCGGCGGGCCGTTGGCGGCGGCCATCGAGATCGTCTCCAATCGTCATGGCGGCATTCTCAAGGCGGCCGACCTCAAGGCCTATCGTTCGGTGTGGCGCGAGCCCGTTGTTTTTGACGCTTTCGGCTGGCGGGTCGCCTCGATGCCGCTGCCCTCGTCCGGCGGGATCATTCTCGGCCAGACCGCCGGGTTGCTCGAACGCATCGAGTGGCAACGGACGCCGCGGTTCGGAGCCGAACGGGCCCACCTGCTCGTCGAGGCCTGGCGCCGCGCCTATGCCGATCGTTTCCTTCTCGGCGACCCCTCGACCTCGCGTGCCACCGCCGCCGATCTTCTCGATGACGAGTGGCTCGACCGGAGGGCCCGGGAGCTTCGTTCGCGCCGGGCCACGCCCTCGGACGAGGTTCGGTCGTGGAGTCTCCCGGCGGCCCGGGAGTCCACCGAAACCACACATCTCTCGGTCGCGGACGGCGCCGGCAACGTGGTCAGCATCACCACCACTCTCAACGGGAGCTTCGGCTGTGGTCTGCTGGTACCGGGCGTCGGATTCCTGCTCAACAATGAGATGGATGATTTTGCCGCGGCCCCGGGCCGGCCGAACCTCTACGGTCTGATTCAGGGAGAGGCCAACGCGGTGGGGCCCGGCAAGCGGATGCTGTCATCCATGTCGCCCGCCGTTGCCTGGCGCGAGACCGAGACGATGGCGCTGGGCTCGCCGGGCGGCTCCACGATCCCGACCGTGACCGTCCAGGTCCTGCTCAATGTGATGGTCGACGGGGACGACCTTCAGGCGGCCGTCAATCGACCTCGAATCCACCACCAGTGGATGCCGGATCAGATCGAGGTCGAGCCCGATGCGCTCGCGCCGGAAACGGCCGTGGAGCTCGAGCGCCGCGGCTACCGACTCAAGGCTCGAAACCGGCTCGGCGAGGTGAACGCGGTACGGGTGACCTCAGCGGGAACGGTCGAGGCGGCCGCCGATCCTCGCGGTCCGGGCTCGGCCGGGGTGGTGCAGCCCGCCCCCGGGTCCTGATGAAGATCGTCGACGAGATCCGGGAGGAGCACCGCCTCATCAACCGGGTGGCGGGCTCGTTGTTCCGCTGGGCCGCTCGTGGCTCGGAACATCCCGACGCGGCCGGCGACCTCGATGATCTGGTTCGTTTTCTGCGGGTATATGTCCACGGTTTTCACCACCACAGGGAAGAGGTTCTCTTCAAAGCACTGGTGGAGCACGGTGAAGTTCCGGGCGATCACGGCCCGCTGGTCATCCTCACTCAGGAGCACGAAGGCGTGCCTCCCGTTCTCGATGAGCTGGCGTCGGCGGGCGCGTGCGCCGGATCGGAGTCGGCGGCCAAGCGGTTGGCGGCCGAGATCTGGCTGCACCTGGACAAGGAGGAGACGGTGCTTCTCCCGGAGGCTGAACGCCGTCTCATCGATGGCGGAATTCGAGAACTCGAGGGGCCGCCCGCGTCGGAGGAGGTTGAGGCCGCCCGGGTGTTGGGACTCGCACTGGTTCGAAGACTGCCGCCCATGGACGACCCCAATCTCATCCGCGGCGACGGTTGCATCCCCTGTCCGGCATTCGGCGACACCTGCCATGGGATCGAAACCGAATGGTGGAGTGACTGGGAAATGGAGCACCACCGGGGCCTCGATGAGGGTTGACGCTGTCGTTCCTTCAGCTCCGGCCTTCCGGGCCGCCTCCGGCGACCCGGCGTCGCGCGATCAGCGTGGTCGGAGAGCAGAACGGGAAGGACTGCGACCACGCTGATCGAGCGCCGGCGGCCTGTTTCGCGGTTGGGAGAGATGCACCGGTGCGTTGTGCCGCGAGGGTTGCCCGGCATCGGCATTGTGCTCGGGGCTCCGCGTCGCCGGATGGGTTGGCGTTCTGCACAATGCCGTGCCCGGCACGCCCCGGTGGAGGTTTGTCTTTGGCTTCCCGGGGCTCCTGTCGCTGCCGCTGTCGTTCCTTCAGCTCCGGCCTTCCGGGGCGCCTCCGGCGACCCGGCGTCGCGCGATCAGCGTGGTCGGAGAGCAGAACGGGAAGGACTGCGACCACGCTGATCGCGCGCCGGCGGCCTGTTTCGCGGCTGGGAGAGACGCAGCGGGACGCTGTGCCGCGAGGGTTGCCCGGCATCGGCATTGTGCTCGGGACTCCGCGTCGCCGGATGGGTTGTCGTTCTGCACAATGCCGTGCCCGGCACGCCCCGGTGGGCGATGGTCTTGCCCGTGCTTGGAGCGCTGCTGCCGACGCTGACGCCGCCCCGGACGCTGCCGCTGCCGCTGCCGCTGCGGTGCGGGAACGGGAACGGATGCGGGCGCGAATGCGGGAGAAGTGGGCTACAGTACGGTGTCATGAAGACACCAAACCTCATCGCCCCAGTCATCACCGCCATCGTCATCGGCCTCGCCGCCTGCGGAGGTGCGCCCGAACCCGCGGATCTCGTGATCACCGGTGGTCGGATCGTGACCCTGGATCCGGAACGGCCCGAGGTCGAGGCGGTGGCCGCCCGCGGCCAGAAGATCGTCGCCACCGGGAGCGCCGCTGAAATCGCGAAGCTCATCGGTGACACGACCGAGGTGATCGAGCTTGAAGGCGCCTTGGCGGTGCCCGGTTTCATCGAGGGCCACGGCCATTTCACCGGTTTGGGCCAGTCGAGGATGATCCTCGATCTGACCCGGGCAGAGAGCTTTGAAGACATTGTTGCGTTGGTCGCTGCTGCCGCGGCCGCCGCCGAGCCGGGCGCGTGGATCCTCGGCCGCGGCTGGCACCAGGAGAAGTGGAGCTCGACCCCCGAGCCCAACGTCTCGGGGCTCCCGTACCACCACGCCCTGAGCGAGGTCTCTCCGGCCAACCCGGTGTTTCTCACCCACGCCAGCGGCCATGCGGCCCTGGTCAACGCGGCCGCGCTGGAGCTCGCCGGAATCGGCGATGACACCCCGAACCCCGCGGGTGGCGAGATCGTCCGCTCGGCCGACGGGCATGCCATCGGCGTGCTGCGTGAGACCGCCGAAGACCTGGTGGGCGTCCATATGGAGAGTGATTCCGACGGCACCCTCCTCCGGCGCGCCATCGATCTGGCGAGCCGGGAGTGTCTTGCCAACGGCATCACTTCGTTTCAGGACGCAGGATCCGACTTTGCGCTGGTCGAACTGCTCAAGACCATGGCCGAGAACGGCGAGTTGAGTCTGCGGCTGTGGGTCATGCTCAGCGAGGACAACGAGAGTCTGGCTGCGCGGCTGCCCGGGTATCGGGTTCACCGCATCGGCGGCGACTATCTGACGGTGGGCGGCATCAAGCGGTTGATCGACGGCGCCCTCGGCTCGCACGGTGCGTGGCTGCTCGAGCCCTACACCGACCTTCCCGGCAGCGTCGGCCTCAACATCGTGACCCCGGATGAGTTGCGCGAGAGCGCGCGGCTCGCACTCGAACACCACCTTCAGCTCTGTTCGCACGCCATCGGGGACAGGGCGAATCGGACCACCCTCGATGTCTATGAAGAGGCGTATGCGAGCGTGCCCCGGCCCCGCGACCTTCGCTGGCGGATCGAACACGCTCAACACCTCGACCCGGAGGACATCCCGCGCTTCGCCGAGATCGGAGTCGTGGCCGCCATGCAGCCCGTCCACTGCACCTCGGACGGGCCCTGGGTTCCGGTTCGGCTCGGCGAGGAGCGCTCCCGGACCGGCGCCTATGTCTGGCGGGATCTCCTGGATTCGGGGGCGGTCATCGCCAGCGGCACCGATGTGCCGGTCGAATCCGTCGATCCGATCCGGTCCTTCCACGCCGCCGTGACCCGGCTCATGGCCGACGGAACGGCGTTCTATCCCGAACAGGCCATGACCCGGATGGAGGCGCTTCACGCGCGCACCCTCGGCGCCGCCTACGCCGCCTTCGAGGAGGACATCAAGGGTTCGCTCGAGGTCGGCAAGTTGGCCGATGTGACGGTGTTCTCGCGCGACATTCTGGCGCTGCCGGCGGAAGAGATTCTCGGCGCCGAGGTGGTCTACACCATCGTCGGCGGCGAAGTGCGGTATCGAGCGAGAGAGATCACTGAACGCTGAGGGAGGATGAGTTAACCTCGGTCATCGGAAACCGGGAGTATGCAGGGTTACACCCACACTTGCCCAGCCTGCGACGCCAAGCTCAAGATCCACGAGCGGTATGTCGGACGAACATTGCACTGCCCGACGTGCGGGACCGAGTTTCTCGCCGATCCCAACCTCGCTGATATCGACGACATCATCGATGAACTTGTCCCGGCTCAGAAGAGATCGATCCCGTGGTTGCCGATCACCGCGGCTCTGGCCGTCCTGGTCGTCGCGGTCCTCTGGCTCGGGCAGGCGAATCGAGACGGCGCCTTTTCGAAGTTCTTCAAAACCAAGCGGACCGCCGGTCAGTTCGCGGTTCTCACCATCGAGGGTCGGGACCGGGTTCCGGCGGCCATGGATCGCGAAACCGTGGTGTTTCTGGTCGATGCCATCGAGGATGCCGACCCGGGGTCGCTGGAAGCGTTGAGAGCCCAGGGCAAGATCATCGATGTGGCGTCCGGTACCAAGATCAAGATCATCGAACGAGTCGGGAGCGAGCGGACCGCCCGGGTCCGGATCCTTGAAGGAGTCTGGACCAGCAGGGTGGTGTGGGTGCCCGTGCTCGCCGTTCAGTGAGGTGAACCCGAGATCAGCGATTCTCACCGGCGATCGGCGCCGAGATCCTGCGCTCAGGACACTCGCAAAAACGTTCGGCGTACCTCATGGGATGCCCGCGTTCTTCGCGAGCACCTGAGCATCAAGATCCTGGCGCATCTCATCCGGCGGAGTCACCCATCTCGGGTTGTAATAGACAGCTCCCTCGCGCTTGAGTAGACTCGATGCGACCGAATATGGGGAAGACGGTGAAAATCCGTCGCGGACCCGCCGCTGTGACCGGGGACGACGATCGGCAGATCCACTGCAATCGATGATTGTGGGAAGGGCCGGTAGGTAGGACGATCCGGGAGCCAGAAGACCTGCAGTTCGGCCTTGACGACCCTCGCGGATTGGGGTCTGATTTCAAAAATCCAGGATGGAATACGGCATCCCGGGGGCCTTGCGGCGTCCGGGATTCGTGCATTGGAGCCATGTCGAAGCATCGCAGATTCGCCGCGCTGATGATCCTTGCCGTTGCGGTTGCCGCACCATCGGCCTGCGGCGGGCGCGGCGCCCCGGTGACGGTCGCCGCGCCGCAGCGGATCGTGTCCATGGCCCCGAGTCTGACGGAGACGCTGCTCGCCCTCGATCTCGGGGACCGCGTCGTCGGCGTGACCCGGTACTGCCCGAAGATCGACGGGGCGGTGGAGGTCGGCGGTTACTTCGATCCGAGCTACGAGGCGATCCTCGCCCTCGATCCGGATCTGGTGATTGTCATGCAGTCCCACGAAGAGTTGTACCGGCGGCTCGGCGATCTCGGTCTCGACGCCCTGCGGGTGGATCAGCACGACGTCGAAGGAATCCTGGTGTCGGTCGAGGCCATCGCCGAACGGTGCGGGGTCGAGGAGCGCGGCCGGGAACTCGTCGACGGTCTTCGAGCGGCCCTCGACGACGTCGCGGCCGCGGTGCGGGGCCTCGACCGACCGCGCGTCCTCGTCGTCGTCGGCCGCGAGCCCGGCGGCGGTCGGGTCGGCACTCTGTGGGCGGCCGCTGCCGACACTTTTTACGATGACGTGATCGGGCTGGCCGGTGGGGTCAACGCCGTGTCGAATACCGTCATCCGCTACCCGGAGCTGTCGCGAGAGGGTCTGATCGCCATCGACGCCGATGTGATTCTCGACGTCGTGGCCGACGGCGGAGTCCGCGGGCTGAGCCTGGACTCGGTGGCTGCCGACTGGTTGGAACTCGGCGAGCTGCGGGCGGTACGGGACCACCGGGTCCACGTTCTGATGGACGATTTCGTCGTGATTCCCGGACCGCGGATCGTGGACACGGTTCGGACCTTCGCCGAGCGTCTCCATCCGGAGGGGAAGTGGCAGTGACCGGCGGCCGACCGCGACTCGCCACCCACGGGCTCAGGGTCAGCCTCGGGGGCACCGGCGTCCTCAACGGCGTCGATCTCGAAGTTGGCGCGGGCGAACTGCTGGCCATCATCGGGCCCAACGGCGCCGGCAAGTCGACCCTCCTGCGGACCCTCGACGGGCTGCAGCCGTCGTACGCGGGTGGGGTCGAGGTCGACGGCCGGCCGGTCGGCGGTTATCGACGGAGAGAACTGGCGCGGGTGGTCAGTTTCGTTCCGCAAAACGATGTCCCCGCCGACGACTACACCGTTCGGGCCTTTGTCGAGATGGGACGGTATCCTCACCTCGCGGCCTGGTCCGCGCTCACCGCCGAGGATCGGCGGGCGGTCGACGAGGCCCTCGAGCTCACCGAGATCGAGCACCTGACGGCGCGCTCCATGAAGACCCTGTCGGGCGGCGAGCGGCAGCGGGTGTGGATCGCCGCGGCGCTCGCCCAGGGCGGGACCATCCTGCTGCTCGACGAGCCGACGAGCTTTCTCGACTACCGGCACCAGGTCCAGATCCTCGATCTCCTCGGCCGGCTCCACGCAGAGGGGGGCTACACGGTCGTCGCCGTGACCCACGACCTCAACGGCCTTGTCGCGGATGCCGATTCGGTGCTCGGCCTGGTCGACGGTCGAGTCGAGTTTTCGGGGCCGCCGGCAGCGCTCTTCGACGGCGCGGTCCTGGCGCGGATCTTCGGCAGTGACTTCGTCCTGGTCGCGGGCGGCAGGCACGGCCTTCCCCTCGTGATGCCGGCGAGGGTCGGGTCGTGAGCCGCGGCGTCGGGCTCGCCCTGGTGCTCGCCGGCGCCGTTGCGGTGATCCTGGCGGCGCCGTTGATCGGACCCGTGTCGTTGCCGTTTTCGGTTCTGACGGACCCGTTCGGCGCCGACCCGAGCTCGCGGATCTTCTGGCAGATCCGGGTCCCGCGGGTGGTGGCGGCGTTTCTCGGCGGGGCGGGCCTGGCGGTGGGCGGAGCGGTTTTTCAGGCGGTGTTTCGCAACCCGCTGGCGACCCCGTACATCCTCGGTGTCGCCGCGGGCGCGTCATTCGGAGTTGCGGCGGTTGCCCGGATCGGGGTCGGGGTGGTCATCCTCGGGCTCGGCCTGCAGTCCTGGTCGGCGCTCGCCGGCGCGCTGCTCGCGGTCGCGGTGGTGTGGCTGGTCACCAAGCTCCGGCCCGATGCCGCGACGTCGACGCTTCTGCTCGCGGGAGTTTCGCTCAATTTCTTCTTTTCGAGCCTGATTCTCTTCCTCCAGTACACGGCCTCGTTTGCCGACGCCTATCGGGTCCTGCGCTGGCTCATGGGCGGTCTCGGAGGAGTCGACGCCTCGGCGGTGGTTCAGATGACGCCGTTCGTGGTGCTGGGGATGGCGGTGATTTTCTCGTTCGGACGCGAGTTGGATCTCCTCGCCACCGGGTCCGAGCTTGCGGCGAGCCGCGGCGTGGCCGTGGCGAGAACGCGGACGACCTTGTTTGTCGCGACCTCGGTGATGGTCGGGGGCGTGGTGGCGGCCTGCGGACCCATCGGATTCGTCGGCATGATGTCGCCGCATATCTGCCGCATGCTCCTCGGGCCCGGGCACCGTCTGCTGCTGCCGGCTTCGGCGGTCTTCGGCGGCGCTTTCCTGGTGCTCTGCGATGTCGCGGCGAGGACCCTCGTCGCCCCCGCCGAACTCCCCGTCGGGGTGATCACCGCATTTCTCGGCGCGCCGTTCTTTCTCTGGCTCTTGCTTCGCAAGTAGCCTCGGAGAATTCTCAATTCTCAATTCTCAATGTCCAGCATCCCCTCAGTGCGCCGCTGAGCATGTGCGATGCAATTGATAATTAAGAATTAAGAGTTGAGAATTCCGAAGCGCGGAGCGTCTTACCCGTCAACCTCCGGGAAATGTTCCACAACCACATCGAGGTGATCGGTGAGCTCCTTGAGCTCGCGGGTCAGGGCGCGGCCGATGACGAGGCGCTGGACCTGGTTGGTGCCCTCGTAGATCTGGGTGATCTTGGCGTCGCGCATGTACTTTTCGATGGGGTAGTCCCTGCAGTAGCCGTAGCCGCCGAAGAGCTGGACAGCGTCGGTTGTCACCTTCATGGCGGTGTCGGTGGCGAAGACCTTGCCCATGGCGGCGATCTTGTTGACGTTGGCGGCGCCCGAGTCGATGACCCGCGCCGAGTGGTACACCAGCTGCCGGGCGGCTTCGATCTGGGTCGCCATGTCGGCGAGCATGAACTGGATCGCCTGGTGCGACATGACCGTCTGACCGAACTGTTTGCGCTCCGAGGTGTAGCGCAGGGCCCACTCGAACGCGCCCTGGGCGAGACCGAGGGCTTGCGCGGCGACACCGGGGCGGGCCCGGTCGAGGGTC
The DNA here is from genome assembly GCA_024641545.1 of Acidobacteriota bacterium. Lineage (GTDB taxonomy): Bacteria > Acidobacteriota > Thermoanaerobaculia > Thermoanaerobaculales > Sulfomarinibacteraceae > JAHECW01. Next base: position 8,930 of record JAHECW010000077.1, on the reverse strand, counting down.
ATCATGGCGTTCTTGAAGCCGACGTTCTCCTTGTGACCCAGAAGTTGCGATGCGGGCACTCTGCAGTCGGCGAACTCGAGCTCGTTGACCGGAACGGTGCGGATGCCCATGGTGTCTTCGCGTTTGCCGACGGTGAAGCCCGGGGTGTCCTTCTCGACGATGAAGGCCGAGATCCCCCGCATCCCGCGGCTCGGGTCGGTGAGGGCGTAGACGGTGAAGGTCGAGGCGACTCCGCCGTTGGTGTTCCATTTCTTTTGGCCGTTGACGACGTAGTCGTCGCCGTCCTTGATGGCGGTGGTGCGCAGGCTGCCGGCGTCGGAGCCCGAGGGTTTTTCCGACAGACCGAAGGCGATGAGGCTGTTTCCCGACGCGATGGGCGGCAGGTACTTCTGCTTCTGCTCCTCGGTGCCGCCGATGATGATGGGAAAGGAGCCGAGGGCGTTGACGGCGAAGGCGACGCCGACGCCGCCGCAGGCGCGCGACAGCTGCTCGACGACGAGGCAGAGGTTGAGGACGCCGGCGTCCTGGCCGCCGTACTCCTTGGGGATCCACGCCCCGGTCAGCTCATAGGACTTGAGGGCCTCGAGGATGTCCCAGCCGTACTCGCCGGTGCGGTCGAGCTCGGCGGCGACCGGGCGGACGAACTTCTCCGCCACCTCACGCGCGCGTTCCTGATAGTCGAGGTTTTCCTTGCTCAGCAGCTCGTTCATCGTTCCCTCCTCCGCGTCGGATGCCCGCCATTCTCGCATATCATCCCGCGTCCGTGTCCGTGTCCGCGTCCGTGGCCGATGGCCCGCTGCCGCTGTTCTTGCCGCACCGGGGGGCCGAGGTCCATTGTGGGGCCGGCGCCCCCGCCGGCCTGTCCGGCCTTGCGGGGGGCCTATTGTGGTGCGGGCGTCCCGCCCGCAGGATGCGTTCATGTTCGCCACCATCGCGGACTGGGGCGGGGAGGGCAGGCGCTTCCTGGAGCTCCGGCCTTCCGGGGGCCCATTGTGGTGCGGGCGTCCCGCCCGCAGGATGCCGTTGGGGTTCGCCACCATCGCGGACTGGCTCGGGGAGGGCAGGCGCTTCCTGGAGCTCCGGCCTTCCGGGCCGCCTTCGGCGTCCCGGCGTCGCCCGGGCAGCGCGGTCGTTGGGGCTGCGGGGAGGGGTGACCGCGCTGCCCGCGCGAGCGGCGGCCTGTTTCGCTGCCGGGAGAGGTGCACCGGGAGGTTTCACCGCGAGGGTTGCCCGGCGTCGGCATTGTGCTCGGGGCCCCGCGTCGCCGGATAGGTGGAGGTAACGCACAATGCCGCGCCCGGCACGCCCCGGTGGAGATCTGCCGCTGTCGCTACCGCGGACGCGGCCGCTGAACATCTCATCGGGCACGGGAACGGATACGGTCCCGGCCACGGACACGGACACGGCCACGGACACGGACACGGCCACGGTCTCGGACTCGGGCTCTCACCCCACCGCTTCGACCAGCCCGAAGGTCCGCTTCCTGCTGTGGTACCAGGCCACCGCCCGGTCGAAGTCCTCGGGGCCGAAGTCGGGCCACGCCCGATCGGTGAAGTAGAGCTCGGCGTAGGCCGCCTGCCAGAGCAGGAAGTTGGACAGCCTGCGTTCGCTTCCGGTGCGGATGACGAGATCGACGGGCGGGGTGTCGCCGGTGTCGAGACTGCCGCCGAAGAGCCTGTCGTCGATGGCGTCCGGATCGAGCGTCCCCTCTGCGGCCCGGCGGGCGAGCCGGCGCGCGGCGCGGACGATCTCGTCGCGGCCGCTGTAGGAAAGGGCGAGGGTGAGGCGCATCCCGTCGAGGCCGCTGGTTGTCTTCATGACGCGTTCAAGCAGCGATCGGGCGCGGTTCGGCAGTCGGCCGAGATCGCCGATGGCCGCGAGCTCGATGCCGTGCTCTTTGAGCCGGTCCTCCTGTTCGACCAGGAACTCGGCCAGGAGCTCCATGAGTTCGTTGACCTCGAAGGTCGGGCGGGCCCAGTTCTCGGTCGAGAAGGCGTAGAGGGTGAGGTAGTGGAGCCCGGCCTCCCGGCAGTGGGTCACGACCCGCCGCACTGTCTCGGCACCGCGGTGGTGGCCGGCGACGCGGGCCAGTCCCCGCGCCTGGGCCCAGCGACCGTTGCCGTCCATGATGATCGCGACGTGACGCAGGTGCGTGATCTTCATGGCACCAGGGTGAGGGAGGATCGTGAAGCCCGGACGACGGCGATGAGGCGATTTCAAGGCAGGCCGGTGCGCCCTCCGATGATGCTGCGAACCGTTCTCGGAGTGACGATCCGGATGACTGTTGTATTCTGGTTCCGGTTGTCAACAGGAGGGTCATGGCAAAAAGACGCTATCGGGTTCTCGCGCCGAGCGCGGTCACTTCGGCCAACATCGCGGCCGGGTTCATGGCCATGGTGGCGGCGGCCGACGGGCGGTTCGAACTCAGCGTCTATCTGTTGGTGGTGGCGATCCTCTGTGATGTGCTCGACGGCACCATCGCCCGCCTGCTCGGTGCGACGAGCGACTTCGGTCAGGAGATGGACAGTTTTTCCGACGCCGTGTCGTTCGGTGTCGCGCCGGCGTTCCTGGTCTATCTCTCGGTGCTCCGGCCCCTCGGTTTCTGGGGACTGGTCGTCTGTCTGGTCTACCTCCTCGCCGGGGTCACCCGCCTCACCCGTTTCGTGCTCACCAGCGACGCGCACGTCAAGGAGCTGCGCACCACCGGCGCGCCCATCCCGGTGGCCGCCTCGTACCTCATGGCCGCGGTGCTCATGCGAGACGGCATGTCGATCGAAGCCGTCGCGGTCGTGGTGCTGGTGATGTCGGTGCTCATGGTTTCGAAGATCGGGTTGCCGAGCCTCAAGGGTAAGAACATCGTATCGGCCATGCTGCTCGTCGGAATCGTCAACTACCTGGTGATGGTCTTCAATCCGAGCTGGCTCACCATCGGCTGGTGGAACGTCTGGAATGCGTGCATCCTGCTCGTAGCGAAGGTGCAGAACAGTCGGTTGGAGCCTTCAGAAGCACCCTGATCCGCTGCCGCGCCCCGCTACCCGAGGATCTGCCGGAACGCCTCGGCGACGGTCTGAGCCCTGAATCGGTAGCCGGTGTCTTCGAGGACCTTCGGCAGCGCTTTGGTCGATGCGAGCAACAACGCCTCAGCCATTTCTCCGAGCGCCAGTTTGACGGCGAACGCCGGGGCCGGGACGATGGCCGGTCGGCCGAGGTGCTCGCCGAGGGCGCGGGCGAAACCCTTGCTGGTGACGGGTTCGGGGGCGACCAGGTTGACCGGTCCCAAAATGTCCTGGCGGCCGAGAACGTGGTCGACCGCGCCCACGACGTCGGCCATGGCGATCCACGGCCACCACTGCCTGCCGGAGCCCATGGGCCCGCCGAAGCCGAGCTTGAAGGGGGGAAGCATCTTTTCGAGGGCTGCGCCGTTGCCGAGAACCATGCCGAGGCGAAGCAGGACGACCCGGGTTGATCCGGACTGCGCCGCCATCGCTTCGCGCTCCCAGTCGCGTGCGAGATCGGCGAGAAAGCCGGGCCCCGCGCCTGCTGCCTCGTCGAGCTCGTCGTCGCCGCGGTTGCCGTAGAAACCGGTGGCCGAGGCGTTGATCAACACCGGCGGGGGGGCATCCGCCCGACCGATGGCGTCGACGATGGTCCGGGTCGCGTCGAGACGGCTCGAACGCAGCTCGCTTTTGACCGCCGCGGTCCAACGCCCGCGGCTGATGCTGCGGCCGTTGAGATTGATGATCGCGTCTGCGCCCGAGACGATCTCCGGGTCGAGATCGCCCGCGACCGGGTCCCAGGCGGCCTCGGTCGCGGGGTCGGCCGGCCTCCGCCGCACCAGAGAGGTGACGTGGGTTCCGCGTTGGCGCAGGTGGCCGCTCAGCGCACCGCCGACAAAACCGCTGGCTCCGGAGATGATGACTTTCATGGTCATAGTGTATCGCTCTGAACCCGGGAGTTTATTCCAACCGGGGACGACCCCGGGTGGCGGGTATAATTGGATGGACATCCAGTTCGAACCCGACGGGGGAGCGAGAGATGAGCCAGCGGAACAACACCGACGCAGCGGTCTGTCCGTCGTGCGGCACTCCACGGTTGGGTCACGCTTGGGACTGCGGCACCTGCGGCGCGGTCTTCGACGACGGGCGCGCATCAGCGCTCGCCGAAGCGAGCCCCGAAGAGGCGGGGGCGCCGGCTCGGGCAGGTGCTCCGCCGCCGCGGGTCGGCAGCGCCCGGCGCGGGGGCTCCGCTCGGCGGGCGCCGGTCTCGCGCCGGTCCGGCGGCGGGTTGACCGCCTTGCGGGAGTGGGTTTCGGACAACCTGGCCGCGGCGGTGGTGATTTCGTTCATCATCTACGTCGGAGTCGTCTGGTTGTTCGGTGCCGTGATCATCGGCGCCACCGACTCGCCGGGGGCGATCAAGAACGCCTATCGTGATCTCACGGGCAGGCCGCTCCCCAACGGGTTCGGACCCGCCTTTGCCGCTCATTTCGTCAGCCGCAGGCTGGTGGTCCTCAATCGTCCCGACCAGATCATCCTGTTGGCTTACAAGGACCGGGACGGATCCACAGACTCCGAGCTGCTCTCTCTGACCGAAACCGCCCTCGATCTCTTCGAGGTGCCGTGGGAGAAAGTCCGAACGAGCAGTGCCGTCATCGCCGGCGAGCCGGTCGCGGTGTCGATCGTCCGCGTGGGTGGTGAGGGGGGGCCGCATCTCTTTCTGATACCGATCGCGACCAGCGACGGCGGGCGCGCCCTCGAGGCGGTGTTCGGCCCCCCGGGAACCACCCTCGACGTGGTTGAAGAGATGGTGAGGGAGCGATGACGAGATCGGTTTTTCTCCGTCGTTGTTTCGCCTGTCTCCTGCTCATGGTCGCGGTCAGTTCGACCGCGGACGCCGCCAACCCGGCCGGCGCCATCTGGGCGGCGCTGTCCGGACGGATCGTGTTCTCGGGATTGCTGATGCTTCTCTGCGAGGCGATCTTCGTGCTCGCTTACGCCAAGCTGCTCGGGCTCGAGGGCGGGTTCGGCAGCGCGGTGATCGCGGTCGCCCTCGGCGGCATCGTCGTGGTCGTGCTGACCTTCCTCGTCGCCGTGTTCGGCTTCTTCCTGCCGCAGCTCGTGCTCGGCGCCATGCTGACGGCGCTGCCGTTTCTCTGCGGGGCTCTCGGCGTCAAGTGGGTCTTCGACACCGATCTCGGTCACGGGTTGGTGGTCTTTCTGCTCTCGCTCTCGTCGGCCACCCTGGTCGCCATGGGGTATCTGCTCCTGGTGTTCTGACCGGTCACCCCGACCAGTCACCGGTGTGGTCGGCAACGATCTCGCTGAGCGCGGTGATGTGTTCCCAGCGGTCGTTGAGGGCGGGGATATAGCGGAATCCGCTGCCGCCCGCCGCTTCGAACCTTTTACGGCCGGTCACCGCGACCTCCTCGAGGGTCTCGAGACAATCGGCGGCGAAGCCGGGGCAGACGACGTCCACCCCGCTGATCCCGCGGCCGGCCCAGCGCGCGAGGCGGCCGTCGAGTTCGGGCAGAAGCCACGGCTCTTTCCCGAAGCGCGATTGGTAGGCCATGTGCCACCGGCCCGGCGCGAGCCCGAGGAGGGCGGCGAGAGCGCGGGTGGTGGCGGCGCAGTGTTTCGGATAGGGGTCGCCGGCCATCGCATACCGGTGCGGGATGCCGTGGAAGGACATGAGGAGCCGGTTGGCGGGGCCGTTCTCTTGCCAGAACTCCCGGATAACGGATTGCAGTGCGGTCAGGTAGGCGGGGTGGCGGTGGTAGCTCTGGACGGTGCGGATCTCCGGGGTTGCCGGCAGGCCGGCGAGAGATGCGGCGACGGCGTCTTCGGTGGAAGCGGTGGTCGTCGTGCTGTACTGCGGATAAAGGGGCAGCACGAGGATGCGGGTGCAACCACGGCGGACCAACTCCCCGAGGCCGTGGGCGATGGCCGGCGAGCCATAGCGCATGGCCACTTCCAGCAGGATCTCCGCGCACCCGGCACCGTTCAATCGCGCGGCGAGAGCGTCTCCGATCCGCCGGGTTGTGACCGTCAACGGTGAACCGTCGGCGGTCCAGATACTGCGATAGAGGGCCGCCGATCTCCGCGGCCGCAGAGGAAGAACGAAGAGATTGCGGATGAGCCACCAGCGGAGCCGCGGCAGATCAACGACCCGAGGATCGGCGAGGAACTCGCGCAGGTAGCTCCGTACGGCGGTTGCGGTCGGCGCAGCCGGCGATCCGAGGTTCGTCAGGAGAACGCCGAAAGCCGGCCGGGGCGCCTCAACGCCATCGGGAACGCTGGACATCGTTCCCCTTCGCGAATCTCAGCGACTCACTGGGCGGTGGGCTCGTCCCCGAAGTCGTCGGGGTCGAAGTTGTCCAGGTTGGGCACCTTCGCCATGATCTCCTTGATCATGGCCTGGTGGCGGGCCTCTTCTTCGCGGAGCTGGACAAACAGGGCGTTGACCTTGGCGTCCTTCACCGAAGGCAGCGCGTCGTGATAGAAGTCGTAGGCCTTGATCTCGGCGTTGAGCGCCACCTCGAGCGCGTCGTTGATGGACATGAAGGCGCGGGCGCCGTCGTAATCGGGGGCCTCGATGTCATAGAGCACCGAGGTGTCGGCGGTGGCGGGCTCGGACCCGAAGAGCTCGGCGCGCTTGTCGGCGAGGACTTCAGCGTGCTTGACCTCGTTTTCGGACATGAAACGGAAGAACTTGGCGACCTCGGGGGTGCGGTGCGCTTCGAGTTGTTCGGCAAACTCGTCGTAGCGATCCTTGGCTTCCACTTCGATGGCGATGGCGAGGTCGAGGGTGTCGCGGAGATTGAGGGATGAGAAGTCGATATCGTGGCTCATGGCCTGCCTCCAAGGCGTCGCCGGAATTCGTCGGGGCGACGGTGTCGGGGGGAACTGTGAACTGGCCGGGGATGCTTGTCAAGGCGCTCGGCGCCAGCGGAGGCGTTCCCAGACTGCGCCCGCGCTCCAGCCGATGGCCATGAAAACAACGACGGCGCCCGAGTGCCAGACCAAGACGTGGGAAAGATTGGCCACGGGGCAGAGCAGGTGGATGACCGCATCCGAGGCCACGGTGGCGCCTGCACCCCCGAGCAGACCGGCGGTCGGCGCCCGCAGCGGCAGGGCGCGAAAAACCAGCCACAGGGTCGCAATGAATGTCGGAAGGGCCATGACGGTCTCGTGTCTGAGACAACCGATCCCCGGAGTGACGCCGCTTCCGGGCATGGTGATCGCGGGCGAGTAGACCGAGGTTGCGATCCCGACGAGGATCTGGACCGCGAGAGCGGTTGCGGCCGCGACGTGAACGGCGCCTCGCGGGATGCCTGCGCCGGGGACCGCCTCGCGGAGCGCGAGACCGATGAGAAGCACGCCGAAAGCGAGCTGAAGGACGGAACATCCCCAACTCAGCCACATCGGAAGCTGGTCCATATCCGGGCGGAGACTTGCCTTGGCGAGCACCGAGGCCAGCACCACGGCGAGAATCGCCACCGCCAGCATGGTTCGCAGCCAAACCGGATGGAGTGGACGCACCGGTTGAAGATCGTTCTCGATGGCCTCGCGCAGGCCGTTGGGGATTGCGTCGAGACTCATCTCAAGCACCTTCCTCGATCACGCGTTGGCGAACCTTCTTCAATGCGCGATGGGCGCGGACCTTTGCGGTTCCCGGCGAGATTCCGACGATGGCTCCGACCTCCTCGAAACTCATGCCGAGCAGGTGGTGAAGGATGAGGACCTCCTGCGCCGCGCGCGGCAGGGCGCCGAGCAGCCGCTGCACCGTTGCCCGATCGGCGAGTTGGTCCATCTCCGGCGGTACCGGAACCTCCGGTAGATCCTCGTCGGGCATGATCTCCTTGCGCCGCCGCATGGTCCGCAGGTGCATCAGCGCGACGTGCCGGGTGATGGCATAGACCCACGGCCGCACCGGCCGCGGCGGGGTGTAGGTCTGCCGGGCGCGGTGGAGTTGGAGAAAGGACTCCTGGAGCAGATCCTCCGCCGTGGTCTGATTGCGGACAAAGGTCCATAGGTATCGGATGAGCGGGCGTTTCAGGGCCTCGTAGAGTCCCGAGAATGCATCCGCGTCCCCCTTCTGATAGGCGATCATCAGCGCGATCAGCTGCTGCTCCTCGGCGTGACGATCAACTGCCATCAGTGACTATGCCTTTCTCAGTCCGGACGTTACGTGACCCGGAGTATAACCCGCGTCCGTGTCCGTGTCCGATGGCCGCTGCTCCGGACGCGGTCACGGCTTCCCGGGGCCCCGGCCTTCCGGGCCGCCTCCGGCGTCCCGGGGGTTATTCCCGCGGGTGGATGAGACGCCAGGTGAGGGCGCGGGTTTCGTCGAAGAGTGTAAGGGCGGTCTGAGCGCGGCCGGTGTCGATGGCGCCTGCCTGGGCGAGGAGTTGGAGATGGGTGTCGACTTCCTTCGCGGAGGCGTAGGCGATGCGCCAGTGGTGGTTGCGGTCACGGCCTGATCTGCCGTGGCCCTCGGCGAGATTCGCGGGCACCGACGATGCGGATCGGATGACCTGATCGGCGAGACTCTTGAGTGGGGCCGGAACCCTGAGGACGATTGAGATCGCGATGCCGGCGGCTTCGAGGGCTTTCGAGTGAGCGATGAGGCCGGTGGTTGGAAGGGAGTTGCGCATGATCATCTCCTGGTTGTTCATGCACTCCTCGAAGCCGCTGTGGAACCCGATGTCAAGGGTCGCCGCCGAGGCGATTCATCTTGCCCTTGACATCGGGTTCCACAGCGGCTACCCGTGTTTTCAAGAACAACCAGGAGTGATCATGCTGCTCCGGCCGCTGCTCCGGCCGCTGCTCCGGCCGCTGCTCCGGCCGCTGCTCCGGCCGCTGCTCCGGCCGCTGCTCCGGCCGCTGCTCCGGCCGCTGCTCCGGCCGCTGCTCCGGCCGCTGCTCCGGCCG
>JAHECW010000250.1 GCA_024641545.1 Acidobacteriota bacterium | reverse complement strand
CGCCCCGGACCGCCACCGGCCTCGCCGGCGGGCTGTTCAACACCTTCGGCAACCTCGCCGGCGTCGTGACGCCGATCGTGATCGGCTACATCCTGAGCAGCACCGGCTCGTTCCACGGAGCGCTCGTCTACGTCGGGGCGCACGCCCTGCTCGCGACGATCGCCTTCGTCTTCATCGCCGGGACCATCCGCCGGGTCGAGCTTCGGCCGGCCGGAGGATCGGCCGTCTGACAGCCGGACCCCGGAACCGAGTCGGGGCAGGCCCCGGTTTCGCGGTCGGAGAGAGCGATCGTCCGCGGGCGGATCAGCCCGTGAAGGTCAGGTAGATCGCGACGATCAGCACCACGACGATGACCGAGAGGATGACGTCGAGCCGATTCCAGCTCGAACGGGAGCGTGCCCTGTCCTCCGCGCTGGTGCTGCCGAAGGTGAGTCCGGCGATCTGCGCTGCGGAGGGCGCCTCCGTGGCATAGGACACCGCCAGCATCACGGTGACGCAGACCAGGGTGATGAGCAGGCTGTAGTACTGAAAGAACACGTTGTTGACGATCCAGAGAACCGAACCGGGTTCGTAGACCACGCCGAGGAGCTTCACCGGCGTGTCGACGGCGAGACGGAAGAGGCCCATGGCGAAGCCCACCAGGAGCGTCGAGAGGGCGCCCTTGGCGTTCGTCCGCTTGTTCAGGACGCCGAGGAAGAACACCACCGCGATGGGTGGGGCCAGGTAGGACTGAACACCCTGGAGGTAGTCGTAAAGACCCCTGCCCCCCTGGATGACGGGAATCCAGAGCAGGCCTATGAGAACCATGACGCCGGTGGCGACACGGCCGATCCAGACGAGACGGTCCTGGCTGGTGTCGGGACGGAAACGGGAGTAGAAATCCATGGTGAACAGGGTGGCCGAGGCGTTGAACACGCCGGCCAGCGAACTCATGAGCGCCGCCAGGAGACCGGCCACCACGATCCCGCGCAGCCCGACCGGCAGCACGGTGGCGATCAGAAGCGGCAGGGCGGCTTGGGCGTTGGCCGTGACGACCGCTCCGTCGGGTCCGATGAGCTGATCGGTCAGGCCCTGGTACTTCCCGCTCGTCGCCATCGCGAAGGCGACCATGCCGGGGACGATGAAGATGAAGACGGGCAGCATCTTGAGGAACGCGGCGGCGATGGTCCCGCGGCGGGCCTCCCGCTCGTTCCTGGCGCCCAGGGCGCGCTGGACGATGTACTGGTCCGTGGTCCAGTACCAGAGGCCGATGATGGGTGCGCAAAACAGCATGCCGAGCCAGGGATAGGCGTCGTTGAAGTACCACGCCATCCTGCCGGACTCGCGGACCGGCGCCCAGGTTCCCTCGATGCCGGCCGGGACCAGGGGCCGCCAGAGGTTGAAGGCCTCGGAGCCCAGCGCTTCGCGCAACCCGGAGAGTCCGCCGATGGCGTGCAGCCCGTAGGCGGTGACCAGGACCGACCCCAGAACCAGAACGACGGTCTGCAGGGCTTCGGTGTAGGCCACGGAGCGCAGCCCGCCGACGATGGTGTAGGCGCCCGTGAGGACAATGACGAGGATGGACCCGATCCAGAAACTGTCCATCCCCATCAAGTTCATCTCCGGTATGAGAACGCTGAAAACGATGCCGCCGGCGAAAATCCCCACGGCGATCTTGGTCAGCACGTAGGCGACCAGAGAGATGGCCGAGAGGACCGTCCGGTTGGCGGGTGAGAAGCGCCGTTCGAGGAACTCCGGCATGGTGAAGACCCGCGATCGCATGTAGAAGGGCACCATCACCCACCCCAGCACCAGCAGACACCAGGCGTGGAGCTCGTAATGGGCCATGATCACGCCGTCCGTGGCGCCGGAACCGGCCAGCCCCACGAGATGCTCGGACCCGATGTTGGAGGCGAAGATGGACGCCCCGACGATGAACCACCCCAGGTGGCGCCCTGCGAGGAAGTAGTCCGTCGACGTCTCCTGTTTCTGACGGATCACCCACCAGGCCAGACCCATGATGATCGCGAAGTACAGGAGAATGATCGACCAGTCGACCGCGTGAAGTGTCTGCATCAGGTCTCCCCGTTTTGAATCCGCCTCGCCGGCATCGAGCCCTGGAGGCGTCCGGCGTCGGTGGTCCGGTTGCGGCGCATGAATCGATTGTACTTCCTCATCCGGGGCCCGCGATGGACGATGCGCATCGAGCCCGGACTGGCGGGAAAAGACGATCGGCTGGAGGCAATCGAACCTGAGCCGGCCGGCGGCCGAAGCGGCGGTCTCGGTCGATCCTCCGCCCGTTCGCGGGTATTCTGGTTCGAGGTGCGCCGCACGAATCCAACAACGGGCCCGCCTCCCGCGGCGCCGAGCCACGAGCGGGTGAGCGGCCCATGGACAAGCGAGGTCAGCCATGTCCGTTCACGTCACCATCGGTGATCGGGAGTACTTCAGGGGTATTTCGAGAATCCCGTTCGAGGGCCCGGACTCGGACAACGTCCTCGCCTTCAAGTACTACGACGAGCACCGGGTGGTTGCCGGAACCCCGATGAAGGACCACTTCCGCTTTGCCGTTGCGTACTGGCATTCCTTCTGCGGTACCGGCGTCGATCCCTTCGGGTCGCCGACGCGGCGGCTCCCGTGGTCGACCCACGATGATCCGATGACGGCGGCACGGGAGCGGCTCGACGCCGCCTTCGAGTTCATCACCAAGCTCGGGGTGCCGTTCTACTGCTTCCACGATCGGGACCTCGCGCCAGAAGGGCGGGACGTCGAGGAGTCGGAGGACAACCTCCGCGAGATGGTCGAGCGGGCCGGGCGGAAGCAGGCGGCATCGGGCGTTCGCCTGCTGTGGGGAACGGCCAATCTGTTCTCCCATCCCCGGTACATGAACGGTGCGGCGACCAACCCGGACTTCCGGGTCGTCGCGCACGCCGCTGCGCAGGTCAAGGCGGCCCTCGACGCGACCATCGAGCTCGGCGGCGAAAACTACGTCTTCTGGGGCGGGCGCGAAGGGTACCTCTCACTGCTCAACACCGACATGAAACGGGAGCTGGATCATCTCGGGACTTTTCTCGGGAAGGTCCGAGACTACGGACGGGAACGGAGTTTCGAAGGGACGTTCCTCATCGAGCCCAAACCGATGGAGCCGAGTAAGCACCAGTACGACTACGACGTATCGACGGTCATCGCCTTTCTCCAGCGCTACGATCTCGACCGGGACTTCAAGCTCAACATCGAGAACAACCACGCGACGCTGGCGGGACACAGCTTCGCGCACGAGATCCGGGTCGCCGCCGACGCGAACCTCTTCGGGAGCCTCGACGTCAACCAGGGCGACCCGCACAACGGATGGGACACCGACGAGTTCCTCCACAACCTCTACGATGCGGTCGAGATCATGCTGGTGCTGCTCTCGGTGGGTGGGTTGACGACCGGCGGGATGAACTTCGACGCCAAGTTGCGCCGCAACTCGACCGATCTGGAAGACCTCTTCATCGGCCACATCGTCTCGATGGACACGCTGGCCCGAGCGCTCATGATTGCCGATCGTATCCTGCGAGACTCCTCCTATGCCGATTTGAAACGACAGCGTTACGGGAGCTTCGACGACGGCCGTGGCGCCGCGTTCGAACGTGGTGAGATCGGTCTCGAGGAGCTTGCCGAGCTGGCGGCCGAGCTCGGCGAACCCGAGCCGATCAGCGCCAAGCAGGAGCTCTTCGAAGGGCTGATCAATCGCCATCTGCGTTAGGAGCGTGGGTCATGTCGCAACTGTTCGCCGGGCTCGATGTCTCCACCCAGAGCTGCAAGATCGTCGTCATCGACGTCGACGCCGGAGATGTCGTCTATGTCGATTCCGTGTCGTACGATGCCGATCTGCCGGAGTACCGAACCCGCGGCGGCGTGATTCAAGGGCTGCCGGTTGGGGTGTCGGAATCCGATCCCGGGATGTGGCTCGCGGCGGTCGACCTGATCCTCGAAAAACTCGAGCGGTCCGACGTCCCTCAAAAGGAAATCCGTTCGCTCTCGGTTTCCGGTCAGCAGCACGGGCTGGTTGCGCTGGACCGCAACGGCCGCCCGTCGCGCCCGCGCTGCAAGCTCTGGAACGACTACTCGACCGGCGCGGAGTGCCGAGCGCTCACCGAGAGAATCGGCGGCATGGAGGCGATGATCGTTGAGGTCGGCAACTCGCAACGACCCGGGTACACGGCGCCCAAGATCCTCCACCTGGTTCGCCACGAACCGGAGCTCTTCGAGAACACCGCGACGTTGTTTCTCGTCCACAACTACGTCAACTGGTACCTGACGGGCGGTGTCACGATCATGGAGCCGGGGGATGCCTCGGGCATGGCGCTCTGGAACCCGAAGACGGGGAGATACTCCGCCCCGGTCCTGGATGCTATCCACCCCGATCTCATGAGCAGGCTGCCGAATGTCGCACCCTCGGACGTCTCCATCGGGCGCCTCTCGGAAGATCTCGCCGCAAGATTCGGCCTCTCCACCGAGTGCACCATCGACGCCGGGAGCGGCGACAACATGTACGGCGCCGTCGGAACCGGCAACGTGGCGCCGGGGATCGTGACCGTGAGCCTGGGGACGAGCGGCACCGCGTACACCTTCATGGAGGAGCCGTTCATCGACCCGGAGGGCGAGATCGCCGCGTTCTGCGACAGCACCGGCCACCATCTCCCGCTGCTCTGCGTGTCCAACCTGGCCAACGGATACGACGAGATCCTGCGCCGGTTCGGATTGAACCACGAGCGGTTCAACGAGATCATCGGCCGAACCCCTCCCGGAAACGACGGGTGCCTGCTCATCCCCTGGTACGCGGGAGAACGGACTCCCGATCTCCCCCAGGCGGCGCCCGCGTACTTCGGCTTCCCGCTCGACGGATTCGGACGCGACAGCTTGTGCCGCGCCGTTCTCGAGGGTCATGTTCTGAACCTCTACACCGGGTTCAGGCGGATGCCCGCGGAGGTCAGGGAAATCCGATTGACCGGTGGGTTGTCACGTTCTCACGCGTGGTGCCAGACCATCGCCGACGTTTTTGCAGCCGAGGTCGTTCCGGTGGAGGGAGAGGGAGCGGCTCTCGGTGCGGCGATCCACGCCGCCTGGGTGTGGCACAAGGAAACCGGAGGAGGCATCTCGATCCACGAGCTCGTCGAGCGTTTCGTCAAACTGGACGAGGCTCGACGCCGGACCCCTGAGACCCGGAGTCGTGCCGTGTATCAACAGCAGAAACGCCTTTTCGAGGCGTTGAGCCGCCGTCTGCGCGGTCTGCCGGCGGAGGATCCGTTTCGCATCCGCGCCGAGATGCTCGAGAATCCAACCGAGGGGTGACGATCTCGGCGCCGAGCTCAAAGCGGCGCCGCACGGCTGCTAGACTGCTGCGGTCGGCGCCGGCGCCGGACGGCGCGGTCGGAGGGAAAACCCGTGGCGATGCACAACCTCAAGAGACGACTCCACGACGGCGAAACCCTTCTCGGCTGCTTCCTGAACCTCGGCTCTCCGCTCACCGCCGAGATCATGGGGCGCGCCGGGTT
>JAHECW010000249.1 GCA_024641545.1 Acidobacteriota bacterium | reverse complement strand
AGCCGGCTCGCTCTGCGCGCCATGACCGGAGGTTTCATCGCGGCGTGCATGACCGGCGCGGTGGTGGGTGTCTTTCTCGGTTGACGCGCCCGAAGAGCTTCCGCCACCGAGCCGCGCACGCTGTCTCCTTTGAGCACTGAGGCCCCACTCGCGTCGATGACGATTGCGAAACGCTGGTGCGCCGGTGGCGCCGCCCACGCCCGTCAAAACCCTTCCTCGAACCCACCGTATGAAAAGGGTGTCTCAGTACATCTTCGCTGTATCGAATCGGTTGTTGAAACCACGCTGCAAACGCCGCCGTGGGCATCGAGGAGGAACATGATGAACGCCAGAACCATTTTGACCGTCGTCGTTTCGCTCGTGATTGCGGTTTCCTGGGCGGGCGCCGAAGAGATCGCGGGGCTGCCTCTCCACGTCCAGAAGATCGATGACGGGGTGCTCCGTCTCTGGGTCGGCGATCACATCTCGTCGACGGCGATCACGGCCTTCGCCACCGACAAGGGCATCGTCGTCGTCGACACCGTCGGCGTCACGGAAATCGACACCGGGCTGCGCCGGGTCATCGCCCGTGAGTTGGGCCGCTCCGACTTCGCGTTCCTCATCAACACCCACGAACACCCGGACCACACCGGCGGCAATTCGGTCTATGCCGACTGCACCATCGTCGGTCACGAGCTCGTTGCGGCCGGCATGGCCGTCGCCGCCGGCCACCGCGACCGTCTGCTGACGTGGCAGACCGACCGCATCGCCGAACAGGAGGCCGAGCTCAAGACCCTCGACGGCGACAGCCCGGACAGTGCGGCGCTCGCGGAGGACCTCGCCCTCAACCGCCTCCTCCTCGGCCAGCTCGAGACCTCGCAAGAATCGCTGCCGCCGACGCTGACCTTCTCCGACCGGATGACCCTCGACCTCGGCGACACCACCTTCGACCTGTCCTACATCGGCGGCATGCACACCGCGAGCGACATCGCCGTCTTCGTGCCCGAGCACGGCCTCCTGCTCACCGGCGACACCATGGCCGATGTCTGGCTCACCGACACCCCGGGTTGTCTCGCCAGCTTCATGGTCCGCGACCGCATGGCCCACGATTTCCCACGTTGGCTCGCCAACTGGGACCGACTGCTCGCCGAGCGGGACCGCATCACCACCCTGCTCCCCGGACACTGGAACGGCGAGCTCTCCATCGCAGGCGCCGAGGCCCGGGTCGAGTACGTGCGGACGCTCTGGGACGGGATCACCCAGGCCGCCGGTGAAGGGATGACCATGGCGGAAGTGCAGACCGAGTACCGGCTCGACGTCCGTTTCCCGGAGCTTGTCGACAGCCCGGGCTTCAATCCGCAGCTCAACTTCGCCTCGATCACCGAGCTCTGGAGAGAGATCACCAGCCAGGCGTCGGCGGCGAGGACCATCTACACCCTGCTCGACGAAGGAGGCGAAGACGCGGAGATCCGCAAGGTGCTCGCCGACCGCGACAGCGAGTCCCCCGGCTACTTCTACTCGGAGGCCGAGTTCAACGCCTACGGCTATGCCCTCCTCCAGCAGGACAAGGCCGACGCGGCCGTCACGATGTTCAGAATCAACACCGAGCTGTTTCCCGACTCGTGGAACGTCTACGACAGTCTCGGCGAGGCGCTGCTGAGGGTCGGAGACACCGACGCCGCCAGGGCCATGTATGAGAAGTCGTTGACCCTCAACCCGGAAAGCCCCACCGGCAATGAGGCGCTGAAGACCATCCGGGACGGCGCCGCGGCGAGTTGATTCAACCCGGTCGTGGTCGGCGCGCTCTCCGCCGTCGAGATCATCCCCGGGGATTTCGGGGTGGTTACGAATTCATGAAGTGCTCAACGACCTGCCCCCGCAAGATTCAGAGACCCGAGGTGAGAAAGCCCACCTGAAATCGGCGCCTCGTCGCCGCCGCGACGAAACCTCATGAAACGTCCGGGTTAGAATCGCATCACCGAGGAGTTCTTCGCCCGAAAAAGATGAACGGACCCTGGAGAGGAGCGCTGCATGCGTCTGAACGCCCTGGTCGGATTCGCGGCGGTGGTATCCATAGGTCTCTGCAGCGCCCCGGTCTTCGCCGCGGAACAACCCCCCGCGTCCCCGGAGAGAAAAGCGCCCGCGGTGATCATCTTCTCCAGCGGCACATGGCATCTGGTGACCTCGCTCGATCTCAAGGACGGGTCCGTTGTCTACACCAAACCCGGTGAATTCCCGCGCGCCGTCCCCGACTACAAGGTGGACTGGAAGCGGACCGCGGAGGTCAACCAGGCACTGTTGGAGCTCGTCGAAGTCTGCCTGACCGACAGGGAAGACATCGGTTGGATCGAGTCCCTGGGGGGACGATCGGCCGCGGTCTTTGTCGAGGCGAGCCAACGAACAATGCCGAAGTGCCTGACCGAAGTCCGGGAACGGAAACAGCGCGCGCAGGCCGCCGCTCGAGAACAAGCGCGGCAGGAGTCGCTGTCGGGTCTGGCGGATGCCGAAACCTCCGAAAGCCTCCAGCATGCCGACAAGGTGGTGCTGACCAACAGGTCGGTGACCGTCACGGCCAGGCGCGCCGACGGCTACGGCGTCGAAAACAAGGACCGGGTCGATCGCGGCGCTGAATATGCGGATCTCGCCCCGGCGATCATCGCCGAGGACTGCCGAAGAGAGTCCGCTCCCGACACGGCCCGTTACACGGAGTGCCACGATCGCCAGACCGCCGCGCTCGACCGTCTCGACGGGCGGGCCCCCGGATCTCTGCCGGCGGACGTGTTCCTCGATATTCGCGACCACTGCCGAGAGGAGTGGAGCCGGGACTACCACAAGCGCGACAACTGCGAAAACGACGAGATCGGCGCCTATCACGCCGTCCGGCGCCTGACGACCGATCCCCGCTACGACCCCGTTTTCCGGAACCGGATCCGCGTCGACTGCGAACGGACCTGGTCGACGAGCTACACGATGCAGGAAGGGTGCCTCGAAGAGAAACTCGAGGGCGCCCCGATGACGAACTAGCCCGGAGGATTCCCCGCCGTCGTCGTCGCGGGTGGACGAGGCGATGCGCCTGGCACACCTGTGCCGCCTCACCTTGTGCGGTAACACACCTGTCTTCCTCTCCGAATCCGGCTTCGTGAGCGCTGGCGAGAGCTCCGGGCGGGCGGAGCAATTGATCGCAAGTTGTTCCATCCGTATCGATTAGCGAACCGGCTCACGAGAGCATCGGCACCCACGGTCGCGAGGTCGATCTTCTGGCACGTATCTTGATGTCTTCTCTCCGGATCAACGCACGAAGATGAGGGGGCACCGTCCCTGAACCGGGTTTTCTCCAGAGAAATAACCGCATCCTCGATGCCGAGGGAGGATGCGCGATGCCGAAGAGGGTCCACCGTGGATGGCTCCGGTGACCGTCCGCCCTTTCATTCGGCGCGGACGCCGTGCCCCGAACCGACGCCGAACGCAACAGGAACCGGAGGAAAGAAATGTCCAAGGCGCCCACTCGATGCATGCTGGCAAACCTCATCGTTTGGCTATTCGTGCTGCTGCCGACACCGGCCCTGGCGCAGGGCGGCTTACAGGGACCGGGTCCGAACCAGGGACCGACATCGCTCACAGTGTTCGAGACGGCCGACTTCTCGGGCTCCGGAATCTGCGCCGCCTGTCACGGCAACCTGAAAGACGGCCAGGGCAACGACGTGTCCATCGACACGCTCAGCTCGCCACCGAACCGGCTGATTTTTGGACCCTTCGTTCAGCCGCTGCAGCGCCCGATGCAGCCGGACTCCGGTTTCGCGCCTGCACCCGGCGGTCACGTCACGGATTCCGCCCTGTGCGGATCCTGCCACACGCTCTACACGCCGTCGGTGTGGGCCGACGGGACTCCTGTCGGCTTCGAATTCCCCGAACAGACAACCTATCTGGAGTGGGCGCACAGCTCATTCGCCAGATCGTGCCAAGACTGCCATCTCCCCGCAGCCGCGGGTGCGGTCGTGATCAGCAATCGCCCGCGCCGGCTCACGTCGAGGTCGCCGTTCGGGCAGCACCATTTCGTCGGCGGCAACAGTTTCATGGTCGGCCTGCTCAAGACCAATGCCCGCGCGCTCGGGGTCACCGCTGAGCCGGCGCATTTCGACGGCACCATCTCGCGGACGCTGTCCCAACTCCAGCAAAAAACGGCGCTGCTCACCGTGGCCGCCATGCGGATCGGCGACCGCCTCGAAGTCACGGTCGGTGTCGAGAATCTCGCCGGCCACAAACTTCCCAGCGGTCTGCCGTCCCGGCGTTCCTGGCTGCACGTCTCGGTTACGGACGGCCAGGGAGTCGTCGTCTTCGAGTCCGGCAGGCCTCGAGCCGACGGCAGCATCGAAGGCAACGACGCGGACGATATCGACCCCTCAACCTGGGAACCGCACTACGACATCGATCTCGCCGGCGCGACCGGGAGCATGGACATCACCGTGGAGCTCCTCTACCAGACCGTGTCGTACCCGTTCATCGTCGATTTGGCACAGGACGAGACCGATCTGGTCAACCAGTTCATGGTGATGTACGATCCAGCTGAAAACGCACCGTTGCGACTTGGCGTGGAACACGCATCGGCGCCTTGACCGAGAAGGGTTGCGGATCCGCAGGTCGAGAAGCCCCGATCTGGCGCTGATAAGCTAAGGCCACAAGATGCAAAGTTCAGCAAGGGTCTTGATCGTCGTGCGGAGGGCGCTGATCATCGCGATCTCGAGCGTTGCGGCCGTGGCTCTCGCCGGTCAGGATCGAATCGACTTCGACCGCCTCTCGCTCGAACAGGGATTGTCGCAGAGCATCATCGAGCAGATCGTTCAGGACCAGAAGGGCTTCATGTGGTTCGCCACCGAGGACGGCCTCAACCGGTTCGACGGTTACCGCTTTTCGGTTTTCAAGAATGTACCCGGCGACCCCGACAGTCTGAGTTACAACGAGCTCAAGGCGCTCTACGAGGATCGCGCGGGGATTCTCTGGGTGGGGATCTTCGAGAGCGGCCTCAACAGCTTCGACCCTGCGACCGAGAAGGTGGTGAGGTACCGCCACGACGACGACGATCCGGCCAGCCTCGCCGGCGACACCGTCCGCTGCATCCTCGAGGACCGTTCGGGCCGTTTGTGGATCGGCACCCAGGACGGCGGGCTCGACCGTCTCGACCGCGAGACCGGTGAATTCAGCCACCACCTTCTCGGCGGCGCCCCGCCGACATCCGCTGGATTCGACGACATTCGCGTGATCTTCCAGGACCGCGACGGCGTTCTCTGGATCGGCACGAACGGCGGCGGGCTTGTCCGGTTCGACCCTGACTCAGGCGTCTCGACCCGTTATCTGTCCGACCTGCAGGACCCCCACAGCCTCAGCGACGACCGCGTCTTCGCGATCCTCGAGGACCACACCGGAACCCTGTGGATCGGAACCTACGGCGGTGGGCTCGAGATCCTCGATCGGGCGACCGGCCGGTTCACCCATCACCGGTCCGACCCGGAAGATCCGACCGCCATCAGCTACGACCTCGTCAAGGCGCTGTTCGAGGATCACGAAGGAACCCTGTGGATCGGAACTGACGGTGGAGGGCTCAATCAGTTCGACCGCGACAGCGGCGCCTTCATCAGCTACCGTCACGACCCGACCGATT
>JAHECW010000248.1 GCA_024641545.1 Acidobacteriota bacterium | reverse complement strand
CAGGGTGCTGGGTCCGGTGGTCCGGGTCTACGAGCTCGCGGTGCGGCCGGCGCTGCGCCGGCCGTGGCTGACACTCGGGCTGTGCAGTCTCGTCATCGTCGCCGCCGTCGCTCTTTACGGCCACCTCGACAGCGAGTTTCTCCCGCCGATGGACGAGGGCGGGTTCGTCATCGACTACTTCACGCCGCCGGGCACGAGCCTGGCCGAAACCGATCGCCAGCTGCTCCAGGCCGAGGCGATCCTGAGAATGACCCCCGAGATCGAGAGCTACTCGCGACGGACCGGGGCGCGGCTGGCGCTCGCTATCGCCGAGCCCAACACCGGCGACTTTCTGGTCAAGCTGCGGCGCGACCGTCAGCGCTCGACCGACGACGTCATCAGCGAGCTTCGAGCGCGGTTCGGAAGCGAGCTCCCGGGCCTGGAGTGGGAGTTCCCGGGCATTCTCGGCGACCTCATCGGCGATCTCATGTGGGCGCCGCAACCCATTGAGGTCAAGCTCTTCTCCACCGACCAGGGGTGGCTCGAGAACAAGGCGCCGGAGGTTGCGGCGCGAATCGCCGCGATCACCGGCGTCGTCGACATCTTCGACGGCCTGGTCTACACCGGCCCGACGATCTCGCTGCGGCCGCGGCCGGCCGAGTCGAAACGGCTCGGCCTCGACACCGCGGCCATCGCCGCCGCCGCCGGCGTTGCCATGCTCGGCGAGACCGCCTCCTCGGTGCTCGAAGGTGACCGCGTCGTCGACATCCGGGTCAAGGTCGACCCCTCCCGGATCGGCACCGTCGATGCCCTCATGCAGCTGCCGCTGCGGACCCCAGGCGGCGATCTCGTCAAGCTCGGACAGCTCGTCGATCCCGTCGGAGAGCCGGGACAGCTCGAGCTCAGACGCGAAGACGGCCGGCAGAATGTGGCCGTCACCGCGCGGCTCGAGGGCCGCGACATGGGCAGTGCCATGGCCGAGATCCGCGCCGCCCTCGCCGGCGACGACTCGATTGCGCCCGGATCCATCGAGTACGGCGGGCTCTACGAGCAACAGCAGCAGTCCTTCAAGAACCTGATGCTGGTGCTGGTGATGGCCGTGGTCCTCGTGTTCACCGTTTTGCTCGTCGAGTTCGGGTCCTTTGCCGAGCCGCTGGCCATCGTGTTCGGCGCCGTGCTCGCGCTCTTCGGCACCGTCCTCGCGCTGTGGCTGACCGGGACCTCGTTCAACGTGGTTTCGTTTCTCGGCGCGATCATCGGTGTCGGCATCGTGGCCAAGAACGGCATCCTGATGCTCGACTACGTCCGCCACCTGCGGGCCGAGGGGCTCGACCTGGTGGAGGCCCTGGTGGGTTCGGGACGACGCCGGCTGCGGCCGGTGCTGATGACCTCGCTGGCGGCGGCTCTCGGCATGCTGCCGCTGGCCTGGGGGGTCGGCTCGGGCGCCGACATGCTGCGCCCGCTGGCGATCGCCGTGATCGGCGCCCTGGCCATCTCGGTGCTGCTCTCGCTGGTCGCGACGCCGGTGCTGTACTCCCTGCTCGTGCGGACCCGCAGCGGATAGCCGGCCGTCCTTCGTCAGACACGTCGATGTCGGTGCGGCCGGTGAACCGGTTCTCGATGCTCCACAGGCTCTGGCCGTGGCGCACGAACACGAGCTTCGACTCCCGCTTTGCGCTGCGATTGACCGCGTCTTTCTCCGAAGTCGAGGCGCGGACGGTCGGGTGGCGGTATCATCCACGAAAGGATCAACCGGTGAATCAGCCCAGCACCCCAGCGCCCGGCTGATCACGGGTTCGAAGAGGGCGAAGGTCAAGCGATCGGTCTTGCTCGGACCGGACTGACCGGAAGAGGTCGGGCGAACGTCAGCCGGCCGACCCGGGAGCATCGGCCGGCGCCTCGCCGGAACCGCCGGCCGCCGGTTCCACGGTCCGCCGGTGAGTTGCGATCTCCTCCAGGAGGTCCATCTGAACCCGCTGGATTTCCATCAGGTGCTGCCACTGCCGGCCGAGGAGGAGGTCGAAACGGGTGCCGAGGAGACGAATCTCGAGCTCGGCCTTGAGGTTGACGCGATACTCGTGCTCGGATCGCAGTCGGTCCTTCGCCTCCTGCCGGTTCTGGCTCATCATGATGACCGGCGCCTGGATCGCGGCGATACAGGACAGCACCAGGTTGAGGAGAATGTACGGGTAGGGGTCGAAGTGGTCCGCGAAGAGGGCTGTCGAGTTGGCGATGATCCACACCGCCAGAACGGCCCCGAAGCTGAGGATGAAGACCCAGCTGCCGCCGAATTTGGCGACCCTGTCGGCGACCCACTGGCCCGGCGTCACGCGCTCGTCGAACTCCCGGTTGACGTCGGCGGTGAGCAGCTCCTGTTGCTTCAGAGCGTCCATGACCTGAGCGTCGAGCTCCGAGAGCTCGCCGCGCTCGGCCTCGAGCATGTCCTCGACCAGCTCGATTCGATAACGGTGCAGGTCTTCGGCGCACACCATGCCTCCAGGCCGCCAATCGGGATGGTCGCGCCGGATCAGGTCGACCACAGAACTCCTCATGAGCTCGGACGGCAACCCGTCGTACGTGCCGATCTTCCGACCGCAGACGCTGCAGGTGCTCTGGTTGTCGTCCTTCATGGCTGGCCTCCCTTGCGCTTCCCGGTGCAGTGCCGCGGAATGGTTTCGCTGGAATCCTGACACCGCCTGACTCTTCTTGGCTGAACCCGGGTCGCCACCTTGGAAGACGAGGAGATGTCCCGCTTTCGACCGAGTCTAACACCGGAGAACGCGAGGGCGGATTCGGCGGTTGTGCGGGGGTTCGGCCCCGGTTACGGCCGGATGGCTATACTGAACCCGACACGACTCGAGGTCGGTATTCGAGGGGAGCCACAGGCGGTGTACGAGGTTCGTTTGTTGCATTGCTTCCTCACCAAACAGGGCGGCACGGAGTGATTCCGCAGATCCGGAAGCTCGCCCCGATCGGCTCTCTGGCGGTTTTCGCGCTCGCCCTGTGGGCGCTCCACCGAGAGTTCGCCCACCTGCATCTGCGCGACGTCATGGCGCAGCTCGAGGCGGTGCCGGTGGCGTCGCTCGCCGCGGCGATCGCCCTGACGATGCTCAGCTACGTCGTGTTGACCGGGTACGACGCCCTGTCCCTGCACTCCATCGAGCGACCGCTGGACTATCGGCGCTCGGCGCTGGCGTCCTTCCTCGGTTATGCGGTCAGCCAGAACGTCGGGCTGACGCTCATCAGCGGTGCGCCGATCCGGTTCAGACTGTACTCGGCGTGGGGCCTGTCGGCGGTCGAGATCGCCTCCGTCGTGGCCTTCAACGGCATCACCTTCTGGCTCGGCCTGGTCACCGTCGGAGGGCTCGCGTTCCTGACCGCGGGCGGTTCCGTCCCGACCGCGCTGCACCTTCCCCTGACCTCGCTTCGGCCGGTGGGCGCGGTCTTCCTGCTCGCCGTGTTCGGCTATCTTGCGGCCTGCCTGTGGATCCGGCGACCGCTCCGGATCGGCCGCTGGGAGCTGGCGCCGCCGCCGGTTCGCATCGCCCTGCTCCAGATCGTCGTGTCCACGACGGATTGGGCGGTGTCGGCGAGCGTGCTGTGGGTGCTGTTGTCTCCCGGGATCGAAGTTTCTCTTCCGCACTTCCTCGCGGTGTTCATGCTCGCCCAGATTCTCGGTCTGGTGAGCCAGATTCCGGGCGGTCTCGGCGTTTTCGAGACGGTTGTGGTTTCGCTTCTGCCCGCCGGCGCCGATGCCTCGGTCCTGCTCGGGGCGCTCATCGCCTACCGCGTGGTGTACTACCTGCTGCCGCTCGTGGTCGCGGTCGGGCTCCTGGTCGCCTATGAGGTGGGGCAGCGGAAGCGCCAACTCGCGACCGCGTCGAGAGCGATCGGGACCGGGCTGTCCCTGGTGGCGCCGAGCGTGCTCGCTCTGACGGTCTTTCTCGGCGGCGCGGTCCTGCTGGTCTCGGGCGTGACACCGGCCGACACCGGCCGATTGCGATGGATCGAGAAGATCCTACCGCTGCCCGCACTCGAGCTCTCACACTTTCTCGGAAGCGTGGCGGGGATCCTGCTCCTGCTTCTGGCGTGGGGCCTCCGTCGCCGGCTGGAGAGCGCCTTCTTCCTGACCCTCGCCGTCCTCGGTTCAGGCGCGATCTTCTCCCTGTTCAAGGGCGCGGACTACGAGGAGGCGATGGTGCTGACGGCGATGATGGCGATCCTCGCCCCGAGCCGCCGTTTCTTCTACCGCAAGACACCGCTGCTCAGCGAACCGCTGTCGACAAACTGGCTTGCGGCGGTGGCGATGGTTGTGATCGGCGCGTTCTGGATCGGGCTTTTCGCCTACCGGCATGTCGCCTACTCGAGCGAGCTGTGGTGGCAGTTCACCCTGCACGGCGATGCCTCCCGGTTTCTGCGCGCCGGCATCGGGGTGGCGGTCGGCCTGATGGTTTTCGGAATGGCGCGCCTGCTCGGCCCGGCCGCACCGCGGAACCGCGAACCCTCGGCCGTTGACATTGAGCGGGCCGGCGCCATCGTCGCGGCGAGCCCGCACGCTTCCGCCAACCTCGCGCTGCTCGGCGACAAGAGCTTCCTCTTCTCCGCGAGCGGCTGCACCATGATCATGTACGCCGTCAGCGGGCAAAGCTGGATCGCCATGCGTGATCCCATCGGACGCGAGGAGGAGTTTCCCGACCTCGTGTGGAGCTTCCACTCCATGTGCGACCGGCACGGGGGTTGGACGGTGTTCTACGAGGTCGGCGAGGACAACCTCAACCTGTATCTCGAGCTCGGCCTCACCGTGCTGAGAATCGGCGAGGTTGCCACGGTGCCGTTGCAGCGGTTCTCTCTCGAAGGAAGCGGCCGCAAGGAGTTGCGCTACATCCGGCGCAAGCTCGAGAAGGAAGGCTGCACCTTCGAGGTGGTCGATCCGGTCGCGGTTGCCGGGCTCCTGCCCGAGCTTCGTGCCGTCTCCGACGCCTGGCTGGAAGACAAGCACACCCGTGAGAAGGGTTTCTCGTTGGGGCGATTCGACGACGGCTACATGTCCCGGTTTCCGTGTGCGTTGGTGCGTCGGCACGGCCGGATCGTCGCCTTTGCGAACCTGTGGCCGGGCGCTGCGGGCGGTGAGCTCTCCATCGATCTGATGCGACAGGTGGCGGACGCCCCCAACGGGGTGATGGACTTCCTGTTCACCCACCTCTTGGAGTGGGGCCGCGATCGCGGGTATTCGAGATTCGACCTCGGGATGGCGCCGCTCGCCGGACTCCGCACCGGACCGTTCGCGACCCTGTGGAATCGGCTCGCGTCGCTGGCCTACCGCTACGGCGAGTACTTCTACAACTTCCAGGGACTGCGCAACTACAAGGACAAGTTCGATCCCGAGTGGCGGCCGAGCTATCTGGTCTGCTCCGGCGGACGGGCCGTTCCCGTTGTGCTCGCCGATCTTGCCGCCTTGATCTCGGGCGGGCTCCTGGGTGCGATCCGAAAGTGATGCTGTGGTCCGGCATCGGCACCGGAAGGAAAATCGGAACCGCGAGGGCGCAAGGAACGCGAAGGTGCGCCAAGTTCATTTTGTTGAATCATCGCGGGGCATCGGAAGGGGACTCTCGTTCTGGACCTGAGAGAGCTCAGGTCAACGATGCGGTGCTCGGCGGAAACCCGGCGCACTTCGCGTCCTTGCGGGTCCAT
>JAHECW010000247.1:2771-5676 GCA_024641545.1 Acidobacteriota bacterium | reverse complement strand
CGTGCACGAGTTGGCGGGGGACGATCGTGGCGCCCGACGGAAGCTCGCGGCCCGATGAACCGAGCTCGTCACGCAACGAGGCCCGCATGGCTCCGGCGGGGTTGGGGCCGCCTCGGGCCATCTCGCGCAGGGGCTCGAGCTGACCGCGGCACCCGAGCCCTTCCGCCAGGGGGTCGAGCTCGTCGAGGACGGCGCCAAGCAGGTCGCGGATCCCGATCTCGCCGGTCCCGGCGGGGTGACTGATCACGCCTTCGAGGCCTTTGCGGGCCGCGGTTGCTTCGTCCCGCCTGGTCCCGCTTACGGCGTCCGCATCGTAGGCATAGCCCCCTTGCCTCTCGCCCTCGCCGTAGATCCGCAGCATCAGGAGTTCCTTGAGAACGATCTTGGCGACCGCGAGCTCGAAGCTGTCGCCGCCTTCATCGGTGCGGACCTCGACCCGGTTCATCGGCAGGTCGACGCGGGCGCAGAGGTTCTCGATGATGAGCTCGCGCTCCGCAGCCTCGAGGCTGCCGTGTTCGCCCGAGGTGTAGATCCCGCGCCGGTAGAGCTCCCGGAGCTGATCGCTGGTGGCGAGGATGTTCCTTCGCACCGGGTCGACGTCGGATCGGGCGCGGACCGGCGTCCAGTTGTTGGCCCCGAACCGGATTCCCCGCCGGACCAGATCGTAGGAGATCCGCAGATAGTCCTGGTGGCTGGCGTAGAGCATCGCCACGTCGAGCTCTTCGGGGTTGGGGAAGACCAACAGCCGCTGGGAGTCGATATCGGTGAGAACGACCGCGGGCTCACCGTCGACCATCTCCCAGCTCAGCGGAGAGGCGGCGCTGACGGCGATGAAGAGCGGACAGTAGGGACGCAACAACCGGGTCGCCCCGATCACCGCCTGGTTCCGATAATCGGCCATGGTGATCCGCTGCCGCTCGTTCAACGGCAGGTGAAAGTAGTCCCAAGAAAGGAGCGCCTCGGGGAAACTGTGGTTGGTGTGGATTCCGGCGGTGGCGAGCCGGGCGCCGAAGAGCTCGACACACTGGTTGAGGTACCGGCGTTTCGCCAGGTTCCAGCCCGACGGGACGCAGTCGGGCCCGACGTCGAAGGGCTGGGGGATGTTCCCGTGCAGGGCGCCGAAGGACTCGTTGTGGGTCAGCTCGAGCTCCGCGAGGGTGTTGAGAAGCACCCCCTCGAGGAGCCGGCTCTCGGCGGCGGTGGCCACCGCGCTGAAGTGCGGCCGGGTGGTGAGCTCGATCATCCAGTGGAAGACCTCGAGCTGGAAGCTCGATCTCGCCCACTCGGGGAGGCGGTCGTCGTGGAGATAGTCGGCAAACGAACGACGCTCGGGTCCGGAACCCACCGACGCCACCGGCTGAAGATCGCGGTCGAGAATGTTGAGCTCGACCTCGAGACCCGAGGTGCCGCCGCCGGGATCGCTCTGCCGCGATGACTCGACGGCCATCTGGACCTTTTCGGCAAACTTGTACCACTGAGCTTTGTGACCTGGACCCATGGATTCGCTCGTCCTCCCGCGCCCTGACGGTGACCGATTCCGATCACCGGGGAATGTCCGCCGTTCGGCTGAGATTGTACTCGGACGAGGACTCAACCCGACCGAACCGTAAAGGACGTGACCCCATGCGTGGACCGAAGGGCAAGAACACACGGCCCGGCTTCCTGCTTTCGATGGTGATTCTCGGTGTCGTCTCCGTTGCCGACGCCGGGGTTCCCCTGCCTCCGGAAATCGAACTCGTCCAGGTCGCATCCGGCCTGTCGACGCCGGTGGCCGTCACCAACGCCGGCGATGGCAGCAACCGCCTCTTCATCGTCGAGAAGCTCGGCCGGATCCGCATCGTCGAAAACGGGACCCTGCTGCCGACTCCCTTTCTCGACATCGATTCGATCGTGAATTCGAGCGGTAGCGAGCAGGGACTGCTCGGCCTCGCGTTCCACCCCGGCTACGCCGGCAACGGCTTCTTCTACGTCTACTACACCGACGCTTCCGGCGGCACGGTCGTTTCGCGGTTCTCGGTCTCGGCCGGCAATCCGAATCTCGCCGACCCCGGTTCCGAGCTCGAGATCCTGACGGTGGCGCAGCCCTTTTCTAATCACAACGGCGGCCAGATCAAGTTCGGTCCCGACGGTCACCTCTACATCGGCCTCGGCGATGGCGGCAGCGGCGGCGACCCTGGTGACCGAGCCCAGAACCTCCAGGAATTGTTGGGTAAGCTGCTGCGCATCGACGTCGACAACCCGGCCCCCCCCAACGAGTACGGAATTCCGGCCGGCAACCCGTTTGTCGGCGTTGCCGGCGCCCGGGAGGAGATCTGGGCCTACGGCCTGAGAAATCCCTGGCGGTTCAGCTTCGATCGAGTGACCGGCGATCTCTTCATCGGTGACGTCGGGCAAAACCTCTATGAGGAGATCGACTTCCAGCCGGCATCGAGCCCGGGCGGGGAGAACTGGGGCTGGCGGTGCTACGAGGCCAGTCACGAGTACAACACGACGGGCTGCGGCCCGATCGGCGACTACGAGATGCCGATCCTCGAGTATTCACACACCTCGGGCCGATGCTCGGCTACCGGCGGCTATCTCTACCGCGGGCTCACGGCGCCCGGCCTTCGGGGCGCCTATCTCTTCGGCGACTACTGTAGCGGCGATGTCTGGGCCGGCGTCTACGACGCCACGGCCGGCACCTGGTCCGCGATCGACCTCGACTTCGCGACGACTCCGTTTTCGCTCAGATCCTTCGGCGAGGACGAACAGGGCAACGTCTATCTCGCGAGCGGCAGCTCGGTTCACGTCATCAACGAGATCGGGGCGCTCTTTGTCGACGGGTTCGATTCCGGCGACACCCTCGCCTGGACGGAGACGGTTCCATAGCCGAGACGTTCGATAGCAGCGCCTGGGCGGAGAAACC
>JAHECW010000247.1:0-2752 GCA_024641545.1 Acidobacteriota bacterium | reverse complement strand
GGCACTCGCGGCCCGCCTCGGATTCACACCGATCGTGAAAATCTGCAACCGAGGCGTCACCCCGGCGCAACCGGGGAAGTCACGCTCGCGGTCTGCGCAAACCACCCCATCGAGAACCTCTGAGGCAGGCTCTGAAGACCTGCCCACTGTTGATCCGGCGCTCCGTTCCAGCGCTCCCTAAAGCGAGGAAAGACCCTGCCACAGCCGTTGGGTCGCGGCGCTGGTGATCTCCGGCGGCAGCGCATAGGAGAAACGGATCCAGCGCGCACCGAAGTCCGAGAAATACGAACCCGGCACCACCGCGATACCGAATTTCTCGGCCAGGACCGCACCGAGGTCGGCGCCGTCCGCGAGCCCGGCTCGATCAATCCACGGACCCATGTCGAGGAAGGCGTAGTAGCCCTTGCCGAGGATGGACCGAATCCCCCGTTCTCGGACAAAGGCCTGCATCACCGTTCGGCTCGCGTTGGTGGGCTGGACGATGGTCGCGGCCGCCTGATCGAAGCCCATCCGGTAGGCCGCGATGGCCACCGCCTGGCTGTGGAAGGACGGGATCACCGCGTGCGACGCCCGGCTCTGCATGAACTTGACCATGGCGGTGGAAGCCACCAGGTGGCAGTTCCGGATGTTGCTCGCCCCGAGCGACTTGGTGATGCCGTCGAGAAAGATGCAGCGCTCGCGCTCGTCGGGTTCGAGCGCGAGGAGGAAGGCGTTGAGGTCGTGCGGCGCCTCGTCGGTCACCCGGTGATAGATCCAGTCGAAGAGCACGTAGGGGATCCCGCCGGCGAAGGCGGCCCTGGCGAGGTCGAGCTGGCGTTCGGGCGCCATGGTCCTTCCGGTCGGGTTGTCGGGGCTGGTGATGACCAGCATGGCGACCTTGCGTCCGTCGTGGCGCGCGGCCTCCTCGACACAGGCGGTGACGGCCCCGGGTGTCAGGGTCCAGGCGTCCTCTTCACGACCGGGAGCGAGCAGGACGTTCGCCCCGACGGCGTAGGGCCCCCAGTTGTAGGAGATCCACGGCACCCTGGACACCGCGACGAAATCCCCCCGGCGCCGGTGGCCGAGAAACTGGACGGCCTCGTAGGCCTTGATCAACGCGTCGCGTCCGCCCTGAGCTGCGAGGACGTTGGCCGGCCCCCACCCGGTGGCCGCGTCGAGCTGCCAGTAGTCCTCGACCACCGCCCGGCGGAACATCGGGGTGCCGAAGGGCTTGTCGTAGCCGGTTCCGTGCTCGAGCTGGAGCTCGTGCGCCGCCTCGAGCAACTCGCGCGGAACCCCGGGCAGGCTCGCGCCACCGTCGCCCTGGCTGGCGTCGAAAATCTGTCCGTCGGGGTCGACCTGGCGGAAAACCGCAAGGGCCTCCTTGATCTCGAACATCCGGCTCCCCGGGATCTCGGCCATCCGGCGTGGTGAATCGTCGAGGTTGGTCAGTTCTTCGGGGCGGACCACCAACTGGGGTGCATCTTCGTTCATCGAACCTCCGTAGCGCCCATTGTGCCACTGCACCCGGGCCATTTCACCCGATGGAGAACTCCGCCCCGACCGGGTGGAACCGCAACAGAGCATCGCGGACCCCGGCGAGCGAACCGTCCTCGGCGAGCTCTCGGGCGACCGACCGGGTGCGGACCACCCAGTCGCGGTGGCGAAGCAGATCGGCGAAACGAAAGCTCTCGGCGCCCCACTGGCGCATCCCGGTGATCTCGCCGGGGCCGCGGTGTTCGAGATCGGCCTCGGCGATGGCGAAACCATCGTTGCTTGCGGCGAGCACCCCGAGCCGGCGGGACGCATGCTCCGACGGGTCATCTCCGGTGATGAGGATGCACCACGATTTCCGGGTCCCCCGACCCACCCGGCCCCGCAGCTGATGGAGTTGCGAAAGCCCGAAACGATCCGCGGATTCGACGATCATGACCGAGGCGGCAGGGACGTCGACGCCGACCTCGATGACCGTGGTGGCCAGAATGGCCTTGATCCTGCCCCGCCGAAAACCCTCGGCGACCTCCTCACGTTCATCGCGACCGAGCCGGCCGTGGAGAACGCCGATCTCGAACCCGCTCAACGCTCGACGGACACGGTCCAGGTGTACCTCGAGGGCCTCGGCGTCGAGCGTGTCCGAGGCCTCGATCAGTGGGTAGACGATGTAACCCTGTCCACCGGCTTCGATCTCCGAGCGGAGAAACCCGAGAATTCGCTCCCGCGCTCCGCTGGTGCGCACTTCGGTCCGGATCGGCGTCCGGCCGGGGGGAAGCTCGTCGATCACGGAGAGATCGAGATCACCGTAGAGGGTCAGGGCGAGCGACCGCGGGATCGGGGTCGCGGTCATGACCAGAAGGTGCGGCGAATCGCCCTTGTCGAGCAACCGCTGTCGCTGGGCGACGCCGAACCGGTGCTGCTCGTCGATGATGACCAGGCCCAGGTCCTTGTAGACGACCCGCTCCTGAAACAGGGCATGGGTGCCGATGACGACGTCGATTTCACCCGCGGCGAGTTCCGATCGGCGGCGCCGGCCGTCGACCGCCGCGGACGAGCCGGTCAGCAGGCACACGCGATGGCCGAGGGGGACAAGGGCCGTGGAGACGGCGCGGTAGAGCTGCTCGGCAAGCAGCTCCGTCGGGGCCATCAACGCCGCCTGGCGACCGTTGGTCAGCACTGCGAGGAGCGCGAGAATCGCCACCGCCGTCTTGCCGCAGCCGACGTCGCCCTGGAGCAGCCGAGCCATCGGGGTGGACCTGCCGAGATCGCCGAGCAGCTC
>JAHECW010000076.1 GCA_024641545.1 Acidobacteriota bacterium | reverse complement strand
GACCCTTTGCGTGCAGGGTCTTCGTGATCGCCGCCGTCAACGTCGTCTTACCATGGTCCACGTGACCGATGGTCCCGATGTTGACGTGCGGCTTCGTCCGCTCGAACTTCTGCTTGGCCATTCTTGCCTCCCTCTGTAGTTGGGCGTTTCAAGTCCGCGAGGTGACGAACCCGCCCTGACCTCAATCAATCAATGGAGCCCACGACCAGACTTGAACTGGTGACCCCGTCCTTACCAAGGACGTGCTCTACCACTGAGCTACGTGGGCCGACGAATCGCTCAAAAGCTCTGGAGCGGGAGACGGGACTCGAACCCGCGACCAACGGCTTGGAAGGCCGAGACTCTACCACTGAGTTACTCCCGCATCGTCGGCGCCCGCAAAAAAAATAATGTAATGGTGCAGGCGGATGGGTTCGAACCACCGTAGGCATACGCCAACAGATTTACAGTCTGCCGCCTTTAACCACTCGGCCACGCCTGCGCCTCGAATTTCATTTATGGAGCTGGCGATGGGATTCGAACCCGCAACCTGCTGATTACAAATCAGCTGCTCTGCCGTTGAGCTACGCCAGCAGCCGGTCGTCTCCCTGACTCCGTACATCTCCAAAATTCAGCTTTAAAAGAACGCACTTCTACTTCACGCAGAAGGACTGGGACAGTAACACAGGCTCAAGATGGATGCAAGGGGCATACCGGGGGATTTCCCCCTTTTTCCGTCAGCATCGTCGAAGGTCGGGGGAGCATTCGAAATCGGGAATACCAGAGGATGTGAGTCGTGATTCGTGAGTCGTGAGTCGGAGGAGGATCCGACCAGCAACGGACTCGTTATCCGGGACGTGAGATCTTCACATTCAACAACCGCCGGTGCGAAGTTCTCCCACCCTTCCGGAAACCAAAAAACGACCTATAACTTGCGACTCACGACTTACGACTCACGGCCGGTCAACTCATACATCAAAATCCCCGCCGCCACCGAGAGGTTGAGGCTCTCGACTCCCTCGGCCATCGGAATGGCAACGAACTCGTCGACCGCCGATCGTGTCTTGGCCCGCAGACCCTTGTGCTCGGAACCCATACAGAGAACCCAGCGCCGGGTCGGGTCGATGCCCCGACTCGGCGTCCCTTCCGGGGCCGCACCGAGGGCCCAGTACCCGGCGTCGCGAAGGACCCGCAGCGCGTCGGCGGCGACGTTGACCCGCACCAGCGGCACCGTCTCGAGGTGGCCCGCCGCCGCCTTGGCGGTTGCCCCGGCCAACGGCGGCGCCGATGGGCCGGCGATGATGATGCCGTCGATGGCGAACGCCGCGGCCGTCCGCACCACCGCCCCGAGGTTGTGCGGGTCGTCGATGGCGTCAAGGAGCACGAGGGCCGCCGGTTCGCCCTCCGCGCGGATGATCTCGTCGATCACCCTCAGCTCAACCGGAGCCGCGCGCAGCGCACAACCGTTGTGGGGATGGCCGAGCGCAACTTCGTCGAGCCGCCGTCGCGGAACCCGGCGCACCGGCAGTCCACGATCGCGGGCGATCGTCTCGAGCTTGGCGAGACGTCCGTCCCGGCGGCCATCCAGGAGCCACAACAACTCCACCGGGCGATCCGCCTCGAGCACGGCGAGGACCGCATGAAACCCGACAACCCACTCCGCTTCACTCATCATCGATCTCCTTCCCCACGAGGACGGCGGCAAGGGCTCCGACTCCCTCGCCGCGACCGAGGAACCCGAGCCCGTCGGTGCTCGTCGCCTTGACCGAGACCGCCGCCACGTCGACGCCCAGAACTTCGGCAAGCGATCTCCGCAGCGCTCCTCGATGCCCGGCGATGTGCGGCCGCTCACCGACAATCGTGAGATCGCAGTTCACCAGACGATAGCCGGCCGCGGACACGTCATCGAGGGCGCGGCGGATGAAGACGCGCGAATCCGCATCGCGCCATTTCCGATCCGACGACGGAAAGTGCTCGCCCAGGTCACCGGCTCCAACCGCGCCGAAGAGCGCGTCGGCGACGGCGTGGAGCGCCACGTCAGCGTCCGAGTGACCATCGAGACCGGGACCCTCCGGCAGTTCGAGCCCGCACAGGATGAGACGCCGTCCGGCCCGGAAACCGTGAACATCGAAACCCTGGCCGATTCGAAACCCGCTCACGCGACGTCTCCTGTCTTGAGTCGTGCCATTTCCAGGTCGCCGGCGGTGGTCAACTTCGGGTTGGGGTGGTCGGCGAGGATGCACCGCACCTCGCAGCCGTCGGCCTCGAGAAGCGCCGCTTCATCGCTCCAATCGCGCGACAGATCCTGCCTCCGC
This sequence comes from Acidobacteriota bacterium, assembly GCA_024641545.1. GTDB lineage: Bacteria > Acidobacteriota > Thermoanaerobaculia > Thermoanaerobaculales > Sulfomarinibacteraceae > JAHECW01. The sequence continues at coordinate 19,793 of JAHECW010000076.1, read as the reverse complement.
CACGCGGCCTCGAGGGCGGCGATTCGAAACACCTGGGGGGTCTGGGCCAGCCGGAGCGACCGACGGTCGACCGTGCCCCGGACGACGCCTCTCTCGTCGACCCGTTTGACGGTGTCCGAAACCTCGCCGACCAGGATCGCGGCGCTCGCACCGGTCATGGCGTCGATCAGCTTGCGGACGTCGTCCGGGTGGATCAGGGGGCGGGCCGCATCGTGTATCGCCACCACCTCGGCTCCCCCGTCGACCGCCCGCGCCACCCCCAGCCGGACCGAATCCTGGCGCCGGGATCCGCCCGCGATCACCTCGATCCCCGAAAACCCCGACTGCAGGACCCTGCGCCAGCGCTCGACCGCCTCGGGAGCGACAACCGCGACCACGGGCGCAGCGGGAACCGCAGCCCGAAGCGCCGCAATCGAGGTTTCAAGAACCGTCCGCTCACCCAGCCTCTCGGACACTTTGTCCGAACCGAAACGCAGACCACGCCCGGCGCCGACGCAGACGAACGCGAGTTTCGCTCGATCGACGTTGTGTGGATCCGACATCGCGGTCGATGATACTTGAGCTGGGCGAGGGGTTCCGCGCTCTGAGGGGGGCCTGCGGCTCCGGCGTTGATCGGACGTGCCGTCTTCGATCATCCTGCGGTATTCGCCGGGCATGGCCGCCACTCGAGACTCCCGGACGGACAATGTCTCGATGGGCGCTCACGGCCGACAACCTCGCGAAGCATCATCCCGCATCGCGCCTCATTGGCGCCGACGGCACGCTCAGACGTCGAGGATCTCGGTTTCCTTGCGCTTGAGGATGTCGTTGATCCTGCCGACATAGGAGTCCGTGAGTTTCTGCACGCTCTCCTGGCCGTCGCGCATCTGGTCCTCGGAGATCTCTTTGTCCTTCTCCAGCGCCTTGAACTGATCGTTGCCGTCACGGCGGATCTGACGGATCTGATTGCGTGCATGTTCGGCATCGCCCTGGGCGATCTTGACCAGATTGCGGCGGCGCTCTTCGGTCAGCGGCGGAATGTTGAGCCGAATCACCTTGCCGTCGTTGTTCGGGGTGAGCCCGAGATTCGACTTGAGAATCGCCTTCTCGATCTGACCCAGGACGCCGGGTTCCCACGGCGCGATGGCGATGGTCGTGGGATCCGGAACCGACAACGAAGCCACCTGGTTGAGGGGCGTCGCACTGCCGTAATAATCGACCAACACGCCGTCAACCACGGCCAGTGACGCGCGGCCGGTGCGGAGCTTCTTCAACGAATTCTTGAAGGCCTCAGTCGCGCCCAACATGCGGCTTTCAATCTCTTTCAGGACGGCATCGCTCATGCATCCTCCCCCGGGCCGATCAGGGAACCCATATCCTCTCCGAGAACGACTCGTCTGAGGATCCCCGTCTTGCGGATGTTGACGATCTGAATCGGGATCTGGCTTTCCATGCACAACGAGATCGCCGCGGCATCCATGACCCTTAGACCTCGCTGCAGGACCTCTTGGTAGGTGAGCCGCGGCATCAGCCGGGCCTCGGGATCGGTCATCGGATCGGCGGTGTAGACGCCGTCGACCTTGGTCGCCTTCATCAGGACCTCGGCCTGGATCTCGTTGGCGCGCAACGCGGCGGCCGAATCGGTCGTGAAGAACGGATTTCCGGTTCCCGCAGCAAACACCACGACCCGGTTCTTTTCGAGGTGGCGGATCGCCCGCCGGCGGATAAAGGGCTCGGCAACCTGGTGCATTTCGATGGCGGTCTGCACGCGCGTCGGGACCTCGAGCTGTTCGAGGGCGGAAGAAAGGGCGAGGGCATTGATGACGGTCGCCAACATCCCCATCGAGTCGCCGGTGATCCGATCGATGCCCTGCTCGTGGGCGGAGACGCCGCGAATGATGTTGCCGCCACCGACAACGACGGCGACCTGGATTCCGAGCGCAACCACATCGGCGAGCTCATCGGCGATGGTCTTGACGACCTTGGGGTCGATACCGAAGGGCTGGGATCCCATGAGGGCCTCGCCCGACAGCTTGAGCATGACTCTTCGATATCGAGGTTCTCTTTCGCCCATACTCAATTTTTTCCGGTCTCCTCGCCGAGCTTGAATCGGACAAACCTTAGCACGGTGGCATCCTCACCGCCGGACTGTTCAATGTGTTTGCCGACCGAGATCGCGGTGTCCTTGGCGAAGGGCTGTTCGAGCAGCACTTCCGACTCGAAGAACTTCTCCATCTTGCCTTGGACGATCTTCTCGGCAATGTGCTCGGGTTTCCCCTGGTCGATCACCTGCTTGATCGCGATCTCTTTCTCGGTGGCGAGAATGTCATCGGTCACCTCGGCGCGGCTCACGAAACGAGGCTCCGACGCCGCGATGTGCAGCGCGACATCGTGAAGCGCATCAGCGCCCGCGCTCGACGAGCCCTCGACGAGCACGCCGATGGTCCCGCCCCCGTGGACATACGACGACAGCATGGTTCCTTCGCCCGCCTCGACGAGCTCGATCCGACTGAGGACGATGTTCTCACCGATGGTCGCGACCTTCTGCGAGATGATCTGCTCGACGGTGTGGTTTTCGTCACCGGCGAAGGGCATGGCCTTGAACGCCTCGACATCGGTGACCCCGCTGGCCAGGGCCTGCTCGGCCAGGGCCGCGGCCAGTGTCTGAAAGTCATCGTTACGAGCGACAAAATCGGTCTCGCAGTTGAGCTCGAGAATGACCATCTTCGCGGCATCACCAACGATGACGACGGCGCCTTCCGAAGCCGCACGGTGGGCTTTCTTCGCCGCTGCGGCAAGGCCCTTGGTGCGGAGGACCTTGATGGCCTCGTCGATATTGCCGTCGGTCTCGGTCAGCGCCCGCTTGCAGTCCATCATGCCGGCGCCCGTCTTTTGCCGGAGCTCCATGACTGCCTGTGCTGTGATTGCCATCTTTCTTCCCTTCGTGAACGAGGGGCCAGGCGCATTTCAGCTCCTGGCCCCACCGAGATTCTCTTTCCGGTTATGGGCTCAGGCCTTTGCCGGAGCCTCCTCTTCGTCGTTGTTCGAAGCGTCTTCAGCAGGCGTTTCGGCGCTTTCGGCCGCCTTTGGCGGCTTCTCGGGCTCGGCCGCCTTCGCGGACGCTTTCGCCTTAGCAGGCGCCTTGGCCTTTGCCGGCGATTTCGCCTTTGCGGGCGCCTTCACCTTCGCCGGTTCGACGGCCTCTTCATCGTCTGCGGCGGCCTCGACGGCGATCGCCTCCGCCTCTTCGACGACCTCGGCGACTTCGGTCTCGACGGCCGGAGCTTCGGCCGCCTCGAAGGTCTCGTCATCCACGGCGGTCTCGGCTTCGCCGCCCGGACCGACAAAGCGCTCATCGGCGAGGTTCAGACCCTCGAGAACGCTGTCGGCGATCCTCGACGTGAAGAGCCGGATGGCGCGGATGGCATCATCGTTGCCCGGGATCGGAAAATCGACCTCTTCCGGATCGCAGTTGGTGTCGACCACGGCGATCACGGGAATTCCGAGTCGATTCGCCTCTTTGACCGCGATGTGCTCGTGAACCGTGTCGATGATGAAGAGCGCCTCGGGAAGGCTCTCCATGTCTTTGATCCCACCGAGAGCCCGATCCATCTTGCGTCTCTGACGCTCGAGCCGGATCCGCTCTTTCTTGGTGAGATTCGACTCCTCCGCCGAGAGCACCAACTCGATTTCCTTGAATCGGTCGATGGACTTTCGGATGGTGCGGAAGTTCGTCATGGTGCCGCCGAGCCAGCGGTGGTTCATATAGAACATCCCGCAACGCACGGCCTCCTCGCGAACGGCATCCTGCGCTTGCCTCTTGGTCCCAACGAAGAGCACATTGTGACCGTTGGCGGCGAGGTCGCGGATGAACACCGCCGCCTCGTCGAAGTAGTGCAGGGTCTTCTGCAGGTCCACGATGTGGATCCCGTTGCGTTTGCCAAAGATGAACGGCTTCATCTTCGGGTTCCACCGCCGAGTCTGGTGTCCGAAGTGCACACCCGCCTCGAGCAGTTCCTTCATCTGAATCGTAGCCACGTGCCTTGTCTCCCTTACCGCTTCGAGAACTGGAAGCGTTTGCGGGCCTTGGGTTGACCGTATTTCTTGCGCTCGACCTTCCGCGCATCCCGGGTGAGAAAGCCGGCGGCCTTCAACCGGGGCCGAAGCTCGGCGTTGTACTCGAGGAGCGCGCGCGAAATTCCGTGGCGGATCGCGCCCGCCTGACCGGTGGGGCCCCCACCGTCGACATTGACCAGGATGTCGAATTTGTCATTGGTCTCGGTCAGCATCATGGGCTGCCGGATGATCATCTTCAACACCCGATTCGGGAAGTACTCGTCGAAGGTTCGACGGTTGACGGTAATATCGCCCTTGCCGGGCCTCAGATAGACACGGGCCACGGCTGTCTTCCGTCGACCGGTACCGTAGTATTGAATCTCAGCCACGGGTTCCCCTCTCTCTAGAAGACATAGCTCTTGGGCTGTTGGGCCTCATGCGGATGATTGGGACCGCTGTAGACCTTGAGTTTGCGAAGCAGCTTTCGACCGAGGCGATTCTTGGGAAGCATGCCCCAAACCGCGGCCTGGATCACCCGCTCCGGGTATTTTTCCATCCGTTCCCTGGCGGTCTCCACCTTCAAAGACCCCGGACGACCCGAGTGGCGGTAGTACTTCTTGTCCTCGATCTTGTTGCCGGTCATACGGACACGATCGGCATTCACGACGACGACGAAGTCGCCCGTGTCGAGGAACGGTGTGAATTCAGGTTTGTGCTTGCCACGGAGAATCCGCGCGACCTCGGTGGCGAGACGACCCAGGACCTTGTCCGAGGCGTCCATGACCAACCATTCGCGACGGATGTCATCCGGTTTGGGAACGTAGCTCTGCATCGCGTGCGTCCTTTTCTGCAATCCCCTCGCGGGCGCAAGGGAACAAGACTCTAGCCGAGAGGCTACCGTCTGTCAAGCGCTCGTCCGGTGCTGTTCGCCTCCACTTTCGAGCGCCGGCGCGGCAGGGCCTCCGGCGGCCAGAGCAGGCCGTTGGCGACCCGGCAGATCGCTCAGACCGCCCGCCCCGAACCACAGGTGGAGCGAGCTCCCGGTGGTTTGAACGGTCACGATCTTCAAATTCAGCTCCGGCGGCAGCCACCGCCGGAGATCGATCACCACGATTCCCTTGCCGCGAAAGACCGTGATGAGGCTGCTGTCGATGGACTCGAGGATGGCCTCCACCGCCGCCCTCGGCACCGGCAGGCCGCCATAGACTCGCAGCTTGCGCACCCGAAACCCGAGATGCCGGTGCTTCAGACGCAGTTCGGCGATCTCCACCGCAACCCTGGAACGGACGCCCTTCCACCTGACGGTGGCGGAAACGTCGATGGCGTCCCCGGCGGCAGCCAACGCAATGCCGTCGACCTCCTTCACGTCCGCCAGAAGTCGGACCAGGTGTTCCTCGACAAGCACCAGGTCGAGGACCAGATGGAGTCCATCCCAGCGTGCCAGGTTGCGCGGCGTCAGGGTCGTTGTCATAGCGGCATAGTATAACCTGCAATTCGCTCCGCGAATTGTGGTGGCGCTCGCGGACTCGCGCCGAGATGAGAGGAGAGCGGACGCGCGCCGCCGCACGCCGGCATCCCTTTCTTTCGGGGGTACCATGCGCCATGCGCCTGCCGCCGCTCATCGAAGGCCGCCTGATCCGCCGCTACAAGCGGTTTCTCGCCGATGTGAGACTCGATGACGGGACCGAGTTGACCGCGCACTGCCCGAACTCGGGGTCCATGCTCGGTTGCGTCGGCGATGGCTGGCCGGTGCGACTCAGCCTCGCCGACAACCCGAATCGGAAGTACCCCCACACCCTCGAGATGGTCCACAACGGCGCCTGTTGGATCGGGATCAACACCCAGCGTGCGAACCCCGTCGTCGAGGAGGCTCTCCGCTCAGGCCTGATCACCGAGCTGGCCGACTTCGACACCCTCCGCCGCGAGGTCAGGCTCGGCGAGAAGAGCCGCATCGACTTCGCGCTCGATCGCGGCGGCCGGAGAACCTGGATCGAAGTCAAGAACGTGACTCTCGTCGACGACCACGGTCGTTACGCCTTTCCCGACGCGGTCACCGGTCGCGGCGCCAAACACCTCCGCGAGCTCGCAGCCGCGGTCGCGGCCGGCGACCGTGCGGTCATGCTCTATCTCGTCCAGCGTTCCGACGGCGACGGCTTCACCATTGCCGATGACATCGACCCCACCTACGGCGAGGAGCTTCGACGCGCCGTGGAGCTCGGTGTCGAGGTCCTCGCCACCCGCGCCGAGGTCAGTCCGGAGATGATCCGGGTGGTGGAGCGCGTGCCGGAGCGTTGGTGACGGCCACTCGAGCACCCGCCCCGCGGGAATGCAAAACAGGTCATGCCGGCGGTGCGAGGGAAGGACGTCCGGCAAACCATCATTGACGTGTCCACAGAGATCGACCTGCATCGATTCGATACACGGCGCCGGCAGGACCCTGTCGTGAACAAAACCTCAAATCTGGCAAGAATCTTGCTTTGAGAAATCTGCAGGAGGCCGCCATGGCAGATCTCACGAACCATTCCGAAAACACCCCGAATCTGATCCCGCAACCGCCGTCCGATGATCACCGGGCAGCCCACGATCGAAGCGGCGAGATCGACCACAGCTATCACCCGGACCGCGAACTCGGGTTTTCGCTCAGCGAGATGTTGATCGCGGTCGCCATCGTCGGCATCCTGTCGGTGGTGGTCATCGGAGAGATCCAAAACGCCATCGAAAAAGCGCGTCTTTCGGCCTGTCTGGCCAACATGGTCACCATTCGTGAGACGGTCTGGGCAAACTGTGACGGCGGGATGGCGTTCCCCGATAACGACCGGCTCTGGAATGGAATCCTCGGCGGCCACGGTCCACGAGGGTACTGGTACGCCCTCGACAACGACGATCCCAACAACGGCCACGGCAACGATCTCGACGGTTTTGACGAACAGAACCCGGGTAACGCCCCGCGGGTCGACAGGAACATCTATTTCGTCCTGGCCTGCGAGCACGACCACGGACGCCTCGCCGACTATGTCTATCTCGAAGACGAAGGCTCCCCCCACATTGCCATGGCCGGCGATCCGCGACCGATCTGGTTCAAGTTCTACCGAAAAGACACGGGACCGGGCGGCGGTCCCGGCGGCGGCGGCCCCGGCGGCGGCGGCCCCGGCGGGGGCAACGGAAACGGAAACGGCGGCGGTCGCACATGACAGGCATGTAAGACCGGGATCACGAAGATGAAGACGTCGAAGGATCCCTCCGATCATCGCCGAACCCGCAGTTCATTGACATAACGATCCGGTATCAGACAGCCACTCGCCGAGAGGGAGAAACCATGAATCACTCGACACCTTCAGTTCCTTCGTCGGATCAGACCTCGACCGCAGGTTTGAATTCGCCACCGAAGGGAAGGCCGCACTTCGCCCGACGCCGTTACCTGATCGATCGACGCCGGCAGCTGCGAACCGCCGCACTGACTTCGGCGGTCGCCATCTTCCTTCTGGTCGTGGTCAACCTGGCGTTCGGTGTGATGCGGTCCTCGCAATCGATGGTCCTGGCGGCCGCAGCCCCTCAGTTGAGGCCGGTTCTCGAAAAACAAGATGCGACCAACGGCACGATACTGGTGGTTTTCTCAGCGGTGTTCGTCGTTGGTGTCGCCATGATCACGATCGCCGAAACACACCGCACCGCCGGGGCCATCTATGCGGTCAGACAAAGGATTGACCGAGTCCGTGACGGCGACCTCCATTCGCTCCTCAGATTGCGCAAACGAGACTCTCTGAACGACCTCGTGCTGCCGTTCAACGAGATGGTCGGCAGACTGCAGAAAAGCGCGATCGCCGAAGCCGACGAACTCGATCGACTGGCCGACGAAGCATCATCCGGCCCGGCCGAGAACTCCGGATTGGCCGCCAAACTCCGCGAAATTGCCGACCGGAAACGCAAGATCTGAAGCTGATCGCCATCGCGGCCCGACCGGACCTCGCGCTCAATCCAGTCTGAGGCAGCGAAACCAAAAGCCTGATCCAACTCCGGGCTGTTGCGTTACACTCCCCACATGCCCGATCAGCACCGTCTTCTCGAAATCATCGACCGGTTCTCAACCACCTCGGTGGCGCTGGTCGGCGACCTCGTGCTCGACCGCTTCATCCTCGGCACACCGAAGCGGATCTCGCGCGAGGCGCCCGTGATCATCCTCCGCCACGAGGGCCAGCGCGACATCCCCGGCGGCGCCGCCAATGCCCTCGCCAACATGGCGGCCCTCGGTCTCGATGTCATCGCCCTCGGCGCCGTCGGCGACGACGAGCCCGGCGCCGCGCTGCGCTGCGCCCTCGCCGAGCGCGGGGTGGCCACCGAATCCCTCATCGTCGTACCCGGCTACCGTACGCCGACCAAGGTGCGGATCCTCGGCGGCGGCGCCTCGTCGCTCAGACACCAGGTCGCGCGCTACGACATCGAGGACGAACTCCCCTACGACGGCGATTGGTACGGACGGCTCCTCGAGGGTCTGCCCGCCATCGGCGACTGCACCGCAGTGGCGATCTCGGATTACGGCTACGGCTGCGTCCAACCCGAGATCGTCGACGCCCTGCGCCGGACGGTGGGGCCCAAGACCTGGATCAGCCTCGATTCGCGTTACCGGATCGGCGACTTCGCCGGCGTCGACGGCGCGACGCCCAACCTCGAGGAGCTCGAGGTCGCCGTCGGCCGACGGCTCGCAAGCGATGACGAGGTGGCAGCGGCCGCGGCCGAGTTGTGTTCGGATCTCGAGGCCCGGTTTCTTCTCGCCACCCGGGGAAACCGCGGAATGACCCTTGCCGATGCCGACGGAACCGTCACCCATCTCCCCGTCTTCGGGACCGATGAGGTCGCTGATGTCACCGGCGCCGGCGACACGGTGCTCGCGGTCCTGACCGCAGCGCTGGCGGCGGGGGCCTCGGTCTTCGAGAGCGCGCGCCTCGCCAACATGGCCGCCGGGCTGGTGGTCATGAAGCTCGGCACCGCCACCATCACCGCCGACGAACTTCGGGGAGCCGTTATCGGAGGACCGTCGTGACCGCGCCCGAGGACAAGCTCGGAACCCTCGACGAACTCGCCGGCGAATGCGAGCATTGGCGGCGGCGGGGTGAGACCGCCGTCCTCGTCAACGGCGCTTTCGACATGCTCCACGTCGGCCACCTCCGTTATCTCGCCGGCGCCAGGGAGCACGCCGATCATCTCGTTGCCGCGGTCAACTCCGACGCTTCGGTGCGGGCGTCCAAGGGCGACGCGAGGCCGATCCTCCCCGAGGACGAGCGGGTGGAGATCCTCTCCCACCTGTGGATGGTGGACCGCATCTGCCTGTTTGACGATCTGACCGTCGGGCCGGTGCTGGCGGCGCTCAAACCGGATGTTCACGCAAAGGGAACGGACTACACCGTCGACACCGTGCCCGAGCGCGAGGTCGTCGCGGCCTACGGCGGACGCACGGTCATCTGCGGCGACCCGAAAGAGCACGCCACCACCGACCTGATCGGCATCATCCTCGAGCGGTTCGGACGGCAATGAGGATCGTCCTCATCCGGCTCTCGGCCCTCGGGGACATCGTGCACACCTGGCCGCTGGCCGCAGCGCTTCGCTCGGCCCGGCCGGAGGCGCACCTGACCTGGGTCGTCGAGGAACCTCTGGCGCCCCTGGTCGAGGGCCACCCGGCCGTCGATGCGGTTCTCACCGTTGCCACCGGCCGCTGGCGAAAACAGCCGTTTGCAGCCCGGACCCGGGCCGAGATCGGCGCTTTCAAGAGCCGGGTTCACGAGCTTCAGCCGGATCTCTCCATCGATGCCCAGGGGACGCTGAAGTCGGGGCTGGTCACCCATTGGTGCAAGGCGCCGCGCCGTGTCGGGCTGGCCCGACCGTGGCGGCGGGAGGCCGTTGCCGGCCTTGCCTACACCGAAGCACTGCCCGGCAGCAGCAGCCGACGGCACGTCATCGCCAGCAACCTCGAGCTGGTTCGATCGGTGGGCGGCGAACCACCCGCGCAGCCGGCGCCGCCGGACGGGCGCTGGCTTCTCGACCGCACCCGATCCCCGGCCTCGTCGGCGCGCGAATACGCGGTGATCCTTCCCGGGGCGGGACAGCCCGAAAAGATCCTCTCCGCCGCCATCCTCGCCGAAACCGCGCGGAGCCTGGTCTCGTCGGGCATGGATGTCGTCGTCGCCTGGGGCCCGTCCGAACGCGATCGCGCCGGCACGATCGTCGAGCTCGGCGGAGCCGGCGTCCACCTCGCGCCACCGACCGATCTGGTCGAGCTGACCGCACTGCTCGGCTCGGCTGCGGTGGTGGTCGGCGGTGACACCGGTCCGGTCCATCTCGCAGCCAGTCTCGCCGTGCCGACCCTCGCCGTCTTCCTGACCACGGACCCGGAGAGGAACGGTCCCTCGGGAGCCAGGGTCGGCGTCGTCTCCGGCGCCGCACCGGGACGTGGCCCGGGCGGTTCGGCGACGACCGGACGAGCGAGAGCGGTCACCGCATCGGAGATCAGCGCCGCCCTCGTCGATCTGCTCGGGAGTCAGGAATGACCGTCCGTCGATGTCGTGCGCGTCACACATTGGTTGGCCTGTATCAATGCTACAATTTGCTGTGAAGTGATTTAACGGAATGGACTCATGCCTTTAAGAATTGGAGAACTGCTCACCAAGGCCAAGTTGTTGACGAAAGAACAGCTCGAGAAGGCCCTGGAGGAGCAAAAACAATCTGGCGGTCGGATCGGTGAACACCTGATCCGACTCGGCTTCGTTACGGAAGAGGACATCCTCGACTGCCTGTCACAGCAGTACGGGGTGCCGTCCATCAACCTCCAGCACTTCGAGATCGACGAGTCGATCATCCGGTTGATCCCGGCGGACGTGGCTCGGAAGTACCAGTTCATCCCGGTTTCCAAGACCGGCGCCACCTTGACGGTGGCGATGAGCGACCCGACCAACGTCTTCGCGATGGATGACATCACCTTCATCACCGGATACCGGGTGGAGCCCGTCGTCGCGTCGGAAGAGGCCCTTCGGGAAGCGATCGACAAGTACTACGGCACCACCCACGCCATCGAGTTGAAGAAGGTCATGGACGACCTGTCGACGGTCGAGGAAACCGCCCTCGAGGTACTCGACGAGGAGGAGGACGAGGATCTCGCCATCTCCGCCGATGAGGCCGCCGCCGACGAGGCTCCGGTCGTTCGGCTGGTCAACCTCATCCTCACCGACGCCCTCAAGCGCGGCGCTTCGGATATCCACATCGAGCCCTACGAGAAGAGCTACCGGGTCCGCTTCCGCATCGACGGCGTGCTCTACGAGATCATGAACCCGCCGATGAAACTCAGGGACGCGATCTGCTCGCGTGTCAAGATTCTCGCCCGCCTGGACATCGCCGAGAAACGCCTGCCCCAGGATGGCCGCATCAAGATCAAGATGAAGCTCTCCGGCAAGCTCAAGGAGCTCGACTACCGCGTTTCGACGCTGCCCACGCTGCACGGTGAGAAGATCGTCCTGCGTCTCCTCGACAAGGACAATCTGATGCTCGACATGACCAAGCTCGGTTTCGAAAAGTCGAGCCTGAAGAATTTCGAGCACTGCATCACCCAGCCCTACGGCATGGTTCTGGTGACCGGTCCCACTGGTTCCGGCAAGACCAACACCCTGTACTCGGCTATGTCACGGATCAACACCCCCGAGGTCAACATCATGACCGCCGAGGACCCGGTGGAGTTTCAGCTCCCGGGCATCAACCAGGTCCAGATGAAGGACAGCATCGGGCTCAATTTCGCCGCCGCCCTTCGGTCCTTCCTTCGACAGGACCCGAATATCGTGCTCGTCGGTGAGATTCGCGACTTCGAGACCGCCGAGATCGCCATCAAGGCATCGCTCACCGGTCACCTCGTGCTGTCGACGCTGCACACCAACGACGCCCCCTCGACCATCAACCGGCTCATGAACATGGGAATCGAGCCGTTTCTGGTCTCCACATCGGTCAATCTCATCGTCGCGCAGCGGCTGATCCGCCGGATCTGCTCGAACTGCAAGGAAGAGGAAGACGCTCCGCTCCAGGCGCTGCTCAACGTCGGCTTTTCCGAGGCCGAGGCCCCCGAGATCCAGCTCTACCGCGGGCGCGGTTGCGACAACTGCAACCAACGGGGCTACAAGGGCCGGGTCGGGATCTACGAGGTCATGGTCATCTCCGAGGACATTCGCGAGCTCATTCTGTCGGGGGCGACCGCCATTGAGTTGCGCCGAAAGGCAATCGAGGAGGGCATGATCGGTCTGCGTCAGTCGGGGCTCCAGAAAATACGCGACGGCGTCACCACCATCGAGGAAGTCGTCCGCGAGTCCGTGCTGTAGTCGGATGGAAAGGGTCTGAGATGACGGTCAGCCTGCACCAGCTGCTGAAGACAATGGTCGAAAAGGGTGGGACGGATCTCCACGTCACGACGAATTCCCCACCGCTCATCCGCATCGACGGACTGCTTGTCCCGCTCAATCAGGCTTCGCTGACCGCCGTCGACACCAAGAAACTCGCCTATTCCGTCTTGACCGATGCCCAGAAACACCGCTTCGAGGAGCACCTGGAGCTCGACATCTCGTTCGGCGTTAAGGGCCTCGCGCGCTTCAGGGCCAATGTTTATGTCCAGCGCGGCGCGGTGGCCGGCGCCTTCCGGCGCATTCCCTACGAGATTCTCGGTTTTCGCGAGCTCGGTCTGCCGCCGGCGGTTGCCGGCCTGTGCGACAAACCACGCGGCCTGGTGCTGGTCACCGGACCCACCGGATCCGGAAAGTCGACAACACTCGCGGCGATGATCGACAAGGTCAACCGCGAGAAACCGGTCCACATCCTGACCATCGAAGACCCGGTTGAGTACCTCCACACGCACAAGAAGGCGATGGTCAACCAACGAGAGCTCCACGCCGACACCCTTTCGTTCCCCGCCGCTCTGCGGTCGGTGCTGCGTGAAGATCCCGATGTCGTGCTCATCGGCGAGATGCGCGATTTGGAGACCATCGAGTCCGCCCTGAGAATCGCCGAAACCGGCCACCTCACCTTCGCCACCCTGCACACCAACTCGGCGCCGCAGACCATCAACCGCATCATCGACGTCTTCCCCGAGCATCAGCAGTCGCAGGTCCGCGCCCAGCTGAGCTTCGTCCTCGAAGGCATCGTCTGCCAGACCCTGCTCCCCAGGGCGTCGGGAAAGGGCCGATCCCTGGCGTGCGAGATCCTGGTGCCGTCGAGCGCGATCCGCAATCTGATCCGTGAGGACAAGGTTCACCAGATCTATTCGATGATGCAGGCGGGTCAGATCAAACACGGAATGCAGACGTTCAACCAGAGTCTGGCGACGCTCTACCACCGGCGTCTGATTTCGCTCCAGACGGCGCTCGGTTACAGCTCGCATCAGGACGAACTGCAGGACATGATCAACCGGGGCGTGGGCGCGGTCTCGCAGGCTGAAAACCCTGCGGCCCCGAGGAGGACCTGAGATGCCAAGCTATGAGTGGAAAGGACGCGACCGCCACGGGAACCCGCAGACCGGCGTTCTCATCGGCGACACGAAGGACGCGGTCATTGCGGCTCTCAGAAAGCAGCAGATCGTCGTCACGACCGTCAAGGAGAAGGGCAAGGAGATCGCGCTGCCGAAGTTCGGCGGTGGGATTTCATCAAAGGACATCGCGGTCTTCACCCGCCAGTTCTCGGTGATGATCGATGCCGGCCTGCCCCTGGTGCAGTGTCTCGAGATCCTCGGTCAGCAGCAGGACAACAAGGCCTTCCAAAAGGTCCTTCTCCAGGTCCGGCAGGATGTCGAGGGCGGACTCTCGCTCGCCGATGCCCTGGGCAAACACCCCCAGGCCTTCGACGACCTCTACGTCAACATGGTCGCGGCGGGTGAGGCCGGCGGTATCCTCGACACCATCCTGCAACGGCTCGCCGTCTATATCGAAAAGAACGTCAAGCTCAAGAGCCAGGTTCGCTCGGCGCTGATCTACCCGGTCGCCGTGGTGGTTATCGCGGTCATCGTCGTCTACATCATCCTCTGGAAGGTCATTCCGGTCTTCGCGACCCTCTTCGAGGGCCTCGGCGCCAGTCTGCCCTTCCTGACCCAGGTCGTGGTCAACCTCTCGACATTCATCGGCAACTTCTGGTGGTTGATCTTCCTGGTGGTCGCGGGCACCATCTTCGGCACCCAGCAGTACTACCAGACCGAGGGCGGACGCTACCAGCTCGACAAGCTCCTGCTCAAGATCCCGGCCATCGGCATCCTGTTGCGGAAGATCGCCGTCGCCCGGTTCTGCCGCACCCTCGGCACCCTGCTGAGCTCGGGTGTGGCGATCCTCGAGTCCCTCGACATCACCGCCCGCACCGCGGGCAACGCGGTGATCGAGGAGGCCATCCTGATCGTCCGCAAGGAGGTCGAAGAGGGCAAGAGCCTCGCCGACCCGCTCAGCCGGACCGAACAGTTCCCACCCATGGTCTGTCAGATGATCGGCGTCGGTGAGCAGACCGGCGCCATGGACACCATGCTCAGCAAGATCGCCGACTTCTACGAAGATGAGGTGGATGCCGCGGTCGAGGGTATGATGTCCCTCCTCGAACCGATCATCATCTCCTTCCTGGGCGTGGTCATCGGCACCATCGTGGTCGCCATGTACCTGCCCATGTTCAGCCTCATCAGTCAGATCGGATAATGAGCTTCCAGGCCGAACGCACGGGCGGGGCTCACACCCCGCCCGTCGCTTCTCCGTCGCCCAAGACCCTGCGGTTGCTCATCGGGCTTCGCCTGATCGTGATCTCGACGCTGTTTCTCGGCGTCCTGCTCATCCAGGTCAACACCCAGCTCATTCTTCAGCTGAAGTCGTTCTACGGCCTCATCCTCCTCGCATACGGACTGTCGTTGCTTTATCTCGTAGTCCACGTCCGGAGACTCTCCCCGAGTCTCCAGGCGGCGATTCAACTGACCGGCGATCTCGTCATCGTCACCGGATTCGTCTACGTGACCGGTGGCGTCTTCTCGCCGTTCTCGTTTCTCTACCTGACGGTGATCGTGGTGGCGGCGGCGATGCTGCCGGCGGGCGGAGTGGTCTTTGCCGGGCTCTCGGCCGTCGCCTACGGTTTCCAGGCAGTTCTCATGTACTACCGGCTGCTGCCGTTGCCGACAACCATCGAGGGAATCCCGGTCACCGCATCCGCGTCACGGGTTCTCTCCCAAATCATGATCCACATCGTCGGTTTTGTGCTGGTCGCCCTTCTTGTTTCCTACCTCACCTCATCACTGCGACAAGCCCACACCATGCTCGAGGAGGAAACCGAGCGGGCGCGACAGTTCGTCGCGTTGACGCAGCATGTCGTTCGATCGGTCGGCGCCGGCATTCTCGCGGCCGACCTCGAGGGCAAGACCCTCTATATCAACCCGGCCGGCGCGTCGATTCTCGGCATCTCCAACGTCGACAGCCAGATCGGCCAACCCCTGGAGGCGGTCATGCCGCTGGCCGAGCACAACTGGGGTCTCATCGCCACCCGCTCGCGGAGCCACTCGATCGCCCGAATCGAGGGCACCCTCGAACGATCCAATGCCCGGCTCGGCCTCTCGGTGGACCCACTCAAGGACGAGACCGCCACCGTGGTCGGTTTCATCGTCAATTTTCAGGATCTCACCGAGCTCCGCATCGAAGCGGAGCGTGACCGGATGAGAGACCGCATGGCGGCAACCGGGGAGATGGCGGCGAGGATGGCGCACGAGATCAAGAATCCGCTCGCATCGATCTCCGGATCGGCACAAATGCTCGCATCGGTGGGGGGAATCGACCAGACCGGCCGCCGCCTGCTCGACATCGTGGTTGACGAAAGCCGGAGGCTGTCCGGGATTCTCGACGGCTTCCTGGTCTTCGCACGGCCCGGACAATCGACCCACGCCGTGTGCGATCTCGGCCAACTTCTCAACGACTGTCTCGCACTGCTCCGCAGATCGGACGAGATCACGCCGGCCCACGAGCTCGTGCTCGAGTCGCCGGACGGGTTGCTGCTGCTCGGTGAGGAGCACCTCCTGCGGCAGATCTTCTGGAATCTCTCGCGCAACGCTCTCCAGGCCATGCCCGACGGCGGCACCCTGAAAATCTCGGCCGAACGAAAAGAACACACCGCGATCATTCGCTGGCGGGACAATGGCGTCGGGATGTCGGAAGAGATCCGCCACCGCGCCTTCGAACCCTTCGTGACCAGCCAGGCCAACGGCACCGGGCTCGGCCTGGCCGTGGTGTATTCGGCGGTTCAAGAGCACGGCGGCTCGGTGGATATCGTCAGCGCCCCCGACCGAGGGACCACGGTCACGGTCGAGCTGCCCAACGTCCTGGGGGAAGCATGAGTTCCCAACGCATCCTGGTCATCGACGACGAAAAATCGATCCGCGAGTTTCTCACCATCCTCCTCCAGCAGGAGAAGTACGACGTCGTCACCGCCGCCAGCGTCGGGGAGGGCATCGACCGCTTGGCCGAGGAGCAGCCCGATCTCGTGATGTGCGACCTCAAGCTGCCCGACGGCTCCGGCCTCGAGGTGCTCCGACACGCCCGCGATCACAGACTCGACACACCGTTCATCATCATCACGGCGCACACGACTCCCCAGCACGCCCTCGAAGCCCTCCGTGCGGGAGCCGCCGAGTACCTCTCCAAGCCCTTCAACGTCGACGACCTCAAGACCATCCTCACCAAGCTCCTGAAAAAGCGGGACCCCGACGACCGACCGTTCGAGGTGACCGAGTTCATCGGTTCGAGCGCACCGATTCAACGGATCCTCGACATGATCCCCAGGATCGCTTCAACCCCCTCCACCGTCCTCATCACCGGCGAGAGCGGCACCGGCAAAGAGCTCCTCGCTCGCGCCATCCATGCCGCCTCGCACAACGCGGGGGGACCGTTTCTGAGCGTCAACTGCGGCGCTCTGCCCGAGGGTCTTCTCGAATCAGAGCTCTTCGGTCACGTCCGGGGGGCCTTCACCGGTGCGGTCCGCGACCACGCCGGGCTCTTTGTCGATGCCCAGGGCGGCAGCCTCCTGCTCGATGAGATCGGGGAACTGACTCCACCCATGCAGGCCAAGCTCCTGCGGGTGCTCCAGGAGCACCGCGTCCGACCCGTCGGCGGCACCCGCGAGATCGAATTCAACGTCCGGGTGATGGCGGCCACGAACCGGGATCTCCGGGCCGACGTCGAGGAGGGCGGCTTCCGAGAGGATCTCTTTTATCGGCTCAACGTGCTGCATCTCCACCTGCCGCCTCTGAGCCAGCGCGCCGACGACCTCCCTGATCTCGCCCGCCACTTCGTCGAGCGCACCTGCAGTCGTTTCGGCATCGAATGCAAGAGACTCACCCCGGACGCGGTCCGTGTCCTCCAGGCCTACACCTGGCCCGGCAATGTCCGCGAGCTCGAGAACATCATCGAGCGGACCGTCGCCTTCGAAACATCCGCCCTCATCTCCTCGGGAAGCCTGCCCGAGCATCTCCGGGGCAGCCGCGAAAACACGAGCAGTTTTGACCACATGGGTCTTCCCGAAGAGGGAATCGATCTCGAGGAGCATCTGAGCACGGTCCGGGCGAATCTGATGCGCCAGGCGCTGGAAAAGAGCGGGGGCCAGCAGAAACGCGCCGCCGAACTTCTGCGACTCTCGTACCGCGCGTTCCGGTATCATGCCGAGAAGCTCGGGCTCGCCAACGACGACGACTGAGTCCGGGGCCTCGTTGGAGATATCATGACCACAACCAGCTTTCGATCAGCGACAACCAGGCTCAGCCCGATGATGCTCCCCCTCGTGCTGCTGACCCTCTTGACCGGCTCCTGCGCACCCGCTCCCGACACCGCCGTCACAGCGACCGAGCCGAGCCCGACCGGGTCTTCGACCGGGACCGCAGCCCCACCCGCGGGGCAGCCTCAGGTCGTTCTGCCGGATGGCTTCGAGGTCACCCTCGAGCTTGCCATCACCCCTGAAGAGCTCGCGCAGGGCCTGATGTTCCGTCCCAAGCTTCCCGAAGACCGAGGGATGTTGCTGATTTTCGCCGAAGAGCGCCTGCCGAGCATCTGGATGATGAACACCCTCGTCGCTCTCGATCTCGTCTATCTGGATGCAACCGGCGCCGTCGTCGATGTGGTGGCCGACGCCCAGCCCTGTCCCGGTGAGCCGTGCCCGCGGTTCACGCCGAAACAGGCGGCCAAGGCGGTCTTGGAGATCCCCGCCGGGACGGCGGCCCGTCACACCGTGACCGAAGGCGCCACGCTCGAATTCACTCGCGTCCCGGAGTTCTCTTCGGGCGGCTGAGCCTTCCGGCCCGCGGGGCTGGATCGGGAGAGACGCGCGGGCTAGTCGGGATCGGCGGCCCCGGCATCCTTCTCGGACGCGGCGCCGTCGGGTTTCCCGGATCCGTTGCCGTTGGAGACCGATGTCGTCCCCCGGCTCCGTCCGCCGCCGTAGTCGGTCACATACCAGCCGCTGCCCTTGAACTGCAGGGCCGGAGTGCCGAGCAACCGACGAACCGCGCCCCCGCACTTGGGACAGACCCGAACCGGGTCCGCCGTGGCGGGTTGGATCCGCTCGAACCGGACCCGGCAGAGGAAGCACTCGTACTCGTAGAGCGGCATGAAATCAGAGATCCCGGACCTGGATGCGGATGGCGCCCGACGCCCGCTCACGGCCGATCAAATCGAGGGCCAGCAGGGCGTAGAGAATCCGAGCGTTGATTCCCGGGTTCAGCGGACCCGCCTCACACAGCTCGTACAGGGTCCGCGACCCGTCGGTGAGCTCGAGGAGCCGCCGCTCCTCGGCGCCGAGTTCGAGCCCCCTGAGGTACGACGGCCGCTTCTTCGGCCCGAGAATGCTCCCCCGCCCGCCGAGTCTCGCCGTCACGTCCTTGGGATCAGCGAGGAATCGGCAGCCCTCGAGGATGGCCTTGGCGGTCGGGATCTTGATCTTGTAGACCTCGTCGTCGCGGAAGGTCCCGACCCGAAAGGTCACCGAGCCCGAGGTCCACGCGAAGAGACTCCAGACGATCGACTGGACCTGTTTCCTCACCGCTGACCCGAGTTCGTGCGGCTCGAGAAACCCCATCTGGACGAGCACGGTCCCGTGGCGTCGCCCGGGCGTCCGCCGGAGCTCGTCCGACGACAGGCGCAGCTGGTCCCCGGTGATCAGCCCTTCTTTGAGGAGCGATTCGCCGAGGCTTTCCTCTCGATCCGTGGAGGTCGCGAAAATGATGTCGCCGGTGGCGAAATACACCCTTTTCGTCACATCCTCGCGGGTGCACTCCAACACGCCGGGGACGCCGTGGCGGTGGATCGTGGCGAGGATCTCCGGCAGCGAGTCAGTCTCCAGATCCCCCCTGAAAATGAACTCTTCACTCACCATCGACCCCGATTATCTCCCAAAGAGAAGAAAGTCGAAAATAATGGCGGAAGCGCAAGGGAATCGAACCCTCCGACCGACCCGACAAGAGCCGGTCCAACGGATTTGAAGTCCGCGGAAGCCACCAGACTCCACGCGCTTCCACCTGACGGCTATCTTAACACCCATCTCCCTCATGCCCGGGCCCGGCCGTTCGGTTTTCCGGCCGTCGCGGGCGAAAAATCGACGCCTCATGATCGATCGGCGGGTTCGGGCCGGGGGAACATTGACACACACCCAGCCATTTGCTACAAATACGCTCCCTCGTGGGGCCGTAGCTCAGTTGGGAGAGCGCCTGAATGGCATTCAGGAGGTCGACGGTTCGATCCCGTTCG
>JAHECW010000075.1 GCA_024641545.1 Acidobacteriota bacterium | reverse complement strand
GGCGCCGGCGCTACAACAGACTGAGATCCATTGTGGGGCCGGCGCCCCCGCCGGCCGGAAGCCGATCCGGACACAACAATCCCGCAACGCCGACATCGATTCTTGCAAGAGGCTCAGTTGACAGTCCATCGCATGTCGCCTGTTGCGTGATCCGGGATCGGCGAGTTGGCAGCTCGAGCGACTGGCGACTTCGTACGAAGACCTTCGTGTCCTCAGCTGATTTGTCTTGAAACACGAAGTCGTTTGCCGATCCGGCAGTGGGCACAAACGAATCACGATTCACGGATCACCACTCACGTTCGCGTCGGCGCCCTGGTCGCCTTCGAGGCCGGCGGTCGCGAGGCGCCGATACTCCTCAGAGTCCCGAAGCAACTCGTTCTTGGTGCCGGCGCCGACGATGCGGCCCGCCTTGAGCACCAGCACCCGGCCGGCGAGATCGACGGTTGACAACCGGTGGGCGATGATGAAGGTGATCCGGTCGCGGATGATCTCCGCGAGGGCGCGCTGGATCGCCGCCTCCGAACGGTTGTCCAGGGCCGAGGTCGCCTCGTCGAGGATGAGCACATCGGGATCGCGGTAGATGGCGCGGGCAATGGCGAGTCGCTGCCGCTGACCGCCCGAGAGGTTGGCGCCGAACTCGTCGAGGACCGCATCAACGCCGCCATCCATGGCCGAGACGAATTCCCAGGCGCCGGCCCGCCGCAGCGCATTCTCCACCTTGTCTCGATTGGCATCGCGTCCGTACGCGACGTTGGCCGCAACCGAGTCGTTGAAGATGTAGACCCGCTGGGTGACGACCCCGATACGATCGCGGAGCTCGGCGAGGTCGAGATCACGGGCGTCGACGCCGTTGATCCGCACCACGCCCTCGGTCGGGTCGAAAAAGCGCAGGACCAGGTTGACGAGGGAGGTCTTCCCACCGCCGCTGTCCCCGACCAGGGCGACGGTCTCGCCGGCCTTGACCTCGAGATCGACGCCTCGCAGGGCCCGGTTCTCGCCGTACGAGAGGTGAACATCGTCGAAGCGGACCGATGTGATGTGGCCGTCGATCCGACCGCCGCCGGACTCGATGGCGGGTTCGCGGTTGAGAAGGTCGAAGATCCGTTCCGAAGCCGCCACAGCTTCGAACATCTGGTTCGACGCCTGCGAGATCCGTTTGATCGGGTTGTAGATGCTGAACAGGGCGACGGTGAAGCGCATGAAGTCCGAGAACTCCATTTTCCCGGCCATGATCTCGCGACCACCGAACCAGATCACCATCGCGGCGGCGATGGCGCCGAGAAATTCCATGAGCGGGTTGGTGAGCTCCCTGGTTCGGACCCCCTTCATGTTGATCCGCCGGAACTCCAGGTTTTCGGCTTCGAAACGGGCCGCTTCGACATCCTCGGCGGTTTGCGCCTTGATGATCTCGATGTTGTTGAAGATCTCCGCCAACCGCGCCGTGATGTCGGAGTCTTTCTCCTGCGAGCGGTGCATGATCCGCTTGAAACGCTTGGCCAGGGCGGCGAGCGGCCACGCTGCCAGCGGCAGGACCACCAATCCCCAGAAGGCGAGCTTGGGGTTCGCCACGATCACGACCACGACGAACGCAATGGCGATCAGACTCTCCCGGATCACCACGGAGAGCTGCTGGGTCACCGCCATCTGCACCCGGTTGATGTCGTTGGTCACCCGCGAGATCAGCTCGCCGCCGCGAAACCGGTTGAAGAACTCCAGATCGAGGGTGACGATGTGCCGCAAGAGCCGGTCGCGCAGACGGCGGACGATGTCGAGACCGACCCACTGGAGCTCGTAGACCTGGAGATACCGACCGATCCCGACGAAAAGGAACAACACCACCACCGCGGCGGGCAGGGCCTTGATCATGAACGGATCGGGGTGCATGAAGACATCCTCGATCACATCCTTGATCAGATACATGACGGCGCCGTAGGCCGCGGCTCCCACCAGACCGCCGGTGAACGACAGCGCGATCCGTCCCTTGTAGTCCTTGAGATAGGGACCGAGCCTACTGAGGAACTGCCACATCGCCGGCTTCAATCGCCATTCGGCGACCCTTCACTGTCTCTCTTGTCGGCCTCTTCGAGACTCTCGAGCCCTTCCCAGGTTTCGTCTTCGTCATCGAAATCGGGAAGGCTCGGTTCGATCCCGCGGGCGGCATTGATCCGCCAGCCCCAGAGGATGGCGTACTTCATGTAGGCGCTGTAGGCCTGGAGGGCGCAGAAAACCAGGCCGCGCCCGCGATCGAGGAATCCGAGCTGGATGATGTAGGTGCGGAAAAACCGCCACAAAGGGCGAAACACGACGCCGAGAGCTCCGGGGCGTTTGCCGTCACGCCATCCCTGACCGGCCCCCCAGTAACCGTACTTGGCGAGGCGGAAGGCGTACTCGTCAAAACTCAGGTCCACCATGTGGTGTTCCATGGAGTTCTTCAGGATGGGGGTCTCACCTATGGTATGGAGGAGTGAGTGGACACGACGGTTCTCGTAGTATGCGGTCCCGGCCTTGAAGAACCGAGCCACCCGATCGCGTTGCCAACCCGAGTACTTGATCCGTTCTCCGAGAAAGTACACGTCCCGGTTGATGGTGTAGGCGTTGTTCTCCGGCCCCTGCGCGAGCAGGCTTTCAACCTCGGCGCGAAGACCGGGGCTGCAGCGCTCGTCGGAGTCGAGGAGGAAAATCCACGGGTGCCGGACGTGCTTCATGGCCCAGTTCTTCTGCGCGCCGGCGCCGTAATAGGTCCGCTGGAAGAACCGTACCTTGTCGTAGCTCTGAGCAATTTCCGGGGTGCGATCGGTGGAGAACGAGTCGACCACGATGATCTCGTCGCACCAGAGAAGCGACTCGATGCAACCGCCGATGTTGTGCTCCTCGTTGAAGCAGGTCACCAGGCCGCTCACCTTGGGTCGAACCCTGCCATCATCCATTTTCGTCATATCGACTTGTGGATCCATGGTCCTCCGTTGCGCGGACTGTCATGCCTTCCATCGAACGGGATCGACGGATCGGCCGGACTTCAACCTTCCATCTCGCCGAAATGCTAGCACATGCCGTCATTTCGACCCGGTGGCGGCCGACAACGAAAGCGACAATCATCACAGATTCGGCCTCTCTCGGGAGTATGATGGAAAGGATGGGCAGTTTTCAGAGACACGTGCTCGTTGTCGGGGCAAAAGACGACGCGCTGGAACGGATCGCTCCGATGTTGAGGCGCGCCGAGTTCGCCGTTCACACCGCCCAACCTTCTCCGGTGGTCTTCGATCTCGTCCTCGGCACTTCGTTCGAACTCGTGCTCGTGAGCTATCCGCTGCGAGAGCTCGACCTTGACGATTTCATCGACGCCCTGCGCAGGGACGGCTCCTGGTGCAGAAAGGCGGCTCTCGTTCTCCTTGCCGAACCGGACCACCTCGAAGACGCGGCCGCATTGGTTGATCTCGGTGTCAACCGCGCCATCGGCCTCGACTGGCCGGAGAGCCGCCTTCATCAGGCCATCGGCGATCTCCTCGAGGTCGCACCGAGGATCTCGCTCAGGGTTCTGGTTCACCTCAAGGTCGAGATCACGGACCAGGCGAAGAGGGCCCTCTACCAGACCGTCAACGTCTCCCGAACAGGGATGCTCCTGCGCGGAGACGACGCGCTCGATCCGGGCACGCGATTCAGCTTCTTCTTCGGCATCCCCGACGGTCGGCGGCTGGTCGAGGGAACCGGCGAGGTCGTCCGGAGAACCAACCCCACCCGCGAGGGCGCCGCCGGCCTCGGCGTCCGTTTTATTCGAATCGCCGGCGAGGGCGAGGAGCAACTCGAGAGCTTTGTGATGCGCAATCAGCGGTGAGCTCGCGCAGCTCAGCAATTCTTAATTCTTAATCTTGAATTGTTCATCGCACGCACACCGATCCACGAAATCCGGGTGGTTTGGTGCGTTGAATAAAGAAATAAGAATTCATCCGCGTCGACCCTGCCGTCAGCCCACACTACCTCTTCGGCAGCAGGAAGAAGAGCTCTCCGGTGTGCTTGGTGCGACCGGCGACGTCGCCTGCCTCGTCACCCTGGCCGAAGAAGAGGTCGACCCGACCGGGGCCGCGGATCGAACCACCCGTGTCCTGGTTGAGCACGAATCGCGAGATCGGCTCTTCGCCGCCGTCGAGATTCGGAACAACGGCGCGGATCCATGCCATGACCGGCGCCGGGAAGAGCCCGCGGTCGGTGGCGATGGAGCGCCCACCGGTCACCGGCTCGCCGTAGCAGCCCAGCGGGCCGCCATCGGCCGGCAGCGGCCGGAAAAAGACATACGACGGGTTGCTGCTCAGCACCCGGCGCAGCTCCTCCGGATTCGCTTCCAGGTAGGCGCGAATCGCCTGCATGGACATCTCCTCCCGGCTGACCAGTCCGTCATCGATGAGCAGACGCCCGATCGACCGGTACGGGCGACCGTTGGTGACGGCAAAGCCGGCCCGCAACCGCCCGCCGTCGGGGAAGATCAGGGTTCCCGAGCCCTGGACGTGGAGGAAGAAGACGTCCACCGGGTCATCGACCCAGCCGATGACCTCGGTGTCGGCGGGCAGCCCGCCGCCGAAATCGATGGCATCCCGTTCGGGGTAGGGCACGAATCTCCGCTCATCGACACGGCCCACGACTCGAGTTGGACCGTCCTCGATGCCGAAATCGGCGAGCTCGGCGGTGACGAGATCGCCCGGAACGCCGTAGATGGGGTTGACGAACAAACCCGACTCCTCGCTGCGGGCGTCGAGGAGCGGTTCGAAGTATCCGGTGAAAAGCACCTCGCCCCGTCCGTCCCGCCCCACCGAACGCAGCAGCAGAAACTCCTCCTGCAGCGCCTTCGTCCGCTCCTCTCCAGCGGCGGAGTCGGCGATGATCTCGCAGATCCGCCGGACCCCCGCTGCAAGCTCGGCAGCGGATCGTTCGACCGGTCCGAACTCGAAGATCAGATCCGCGGGGACCCGCTCGAGGTAGTCGATGGAAGGCCCGCACGCCGTCTGCAGGCTCTCCGGATCGAAGTCATCCGTGAGCGTCGGCCAGCTCTCCGCCGGGACGCTCTCGAGGGCTGCCGGCGCCGGCATCTCCACCCGCTTGTGGGCGCAGCCGGCGCCGGCAACGATCAGGACCGCGACAGCGGCGGCGCCTGTCTTACGCATCGCCGGCCCGCCGGGGGAGCTCCTTCACATAGACATCCTGTTTGGGATAGGGAATCTCGATCCCCTCCGCAATGAACGCCTTGTAGACCCTTCGATTGAGTTCGTCGAGTACCCGGCCGCGGTAGAGGGGCTGCTCGATCCAGGTGAGCAGCTCGAAATCGAGGCCCGAGTCGCCGAAGGACCGGAAACGGACTCTGGGAGCGGGTTCCGCTACCAGAAACGGTGCATCCTCCGTGCAACCGAGAAGCACATCGCGGACCTGATCCACATCGCTGCCGTAGGCGGCCGAGACCTTGACCCGAACCCGCATCTTGTCGTACGGACCACCGGTCTCGTTGACGATGCGGGCGTTGCCGATGACCGCGTTGGGCACCGTCACCTCGACATCGTCCCTGGTCAGGATCCGGGTCGATCGGATGCCGATCTCCTGCACCTGGCCGCGGACACCGCCGTCCAGGACGACGAAGTCGCCGACCTTGTACGGTGCATCGGCCAGGATGAAGACCCCGGAGAAGAGATTCGCCAGGGTGTCCTTGGCGGCGAAGCCGACGGCGATCCCGACGATCCCCGCCGACGCCAGCCACGAGGTCAGCGGCACGTTCCACGCGACGCAGATGAAGTAGACCCCGGCGCCGACGACCAGGAACTTGGCGACCATGTCGAGCAGCGGCACGGTCTTCGGTTGGATCCAACGGACGCGATCAGCGTTGCGGCTCAGCGCCTCGAGTACGACCTTGCTCGACCGCAGCAGAGCGACGCTCCACATCACGATGATCAGGGTCAGCATGACACCCTTGACCGCATGGCCGACCCTTTCGTCGAGAGCGAGCGGGATCTCGGCCAACCAGGCCCCGCCGAAGACAAACGACCAGAAGACGGGACCCTTGAGAATGTCGGCGACCCTGTCGTCGACATCGGTGTCGGTGCTCCTGGTCAGGCGGTGGACCACGTGACGAAAAGCGAACCGTACGATCACGGCCACCACCACCGCGGCGGTGAAGATCACCGCGGCGCGCTGAGTCGGCGACTCGGGCAGGTATTGGATCCGGGCGAGCAGGTTGTTCATGTCCATGGTCAAGGTCCTCAGTTGGTGCGCAGCGATCTATCGACCGGCTCAGTATAGGATGCCGTACGTGGAAAGCCGTTCCAAAGCCCTGTGGTACGCCCTCACCTCCGCCTTTGCGTTTGCGGTCATGGGCGTTTTCGTCAAGCTGGCGGCGGCTGTCCCAGTCCTCGACAAGGTCGTCTTCAGAAATCTCGTTTCGCTGGTCATCGCGCTTGTCATCGTCCTCAAGAACCGTCGTCCTTTCATCGGAGAACGCCGCAACCAGCTCGCGCTGATGGGCCGTTCGCTGTTCGGAATCGGTGGCGTGGTGTGCTTCTTCTGGGCCATCGACCACCTGCTTCTCGCCGACGCCGCGATGCTCGCCAAGCTCTCGCCCTTCTTCGTCGCGATCTTCGCCGCCGTCTTTCTCCGCGAGCGGCTCACGAGCCGAGTGGCGGCGGCGTTGGTGCTCGGATTCGCCGGGGGGCTGCTGGTGATCAAACCGTCGTTCGACCTCAGGGTGCTGCCGGCGCTCGTCGGCGCCGCATCGGCGGTCTTCGCCGGCGGCGCATATGTCCTGCTGCGTTATCTTCGCGACCGCGAACCGCCGGAAACCATCGTCCTCCACTTCTCCCTTGTCACCGTGGCCGGCGTCCTGCCCTTCGTTCTCCCCGGCTTCAGCCGACCGACCGGAAGTGAATGGTTCTGGCTGCTGGGGATCGGCATCGCGGCGGCCGTGGGCCAACTCACTCTCACCTCGTCGTTTCGCCACGCCCCGGCGGGGCAGGTGGCGCTGATCGGCTACGCGAACATCATCTTCTCGGCCCTCTTCGGTTGGCTGTGGTGGGCCGAGGTCCCGGATCTTCTCAGCATCTCGGGCGGGCTGCTCATCCTCGCCGGTGGGGTGGTCGCATTCGCGCCGACGAAACCCGCGCCCGAAGCGGACACCCTGTCATGATGGTCTCCGGGCACGAGATCACCGGGGGCTGCGCATGAATGCACGAGAAATCACCCGAGCGCTCATTCGATGGACGCTGCTGGGCATCGGGGCCCTGGTCAGCGCGGCAGCGGTGGGGGCCTTCTCGCTCCACATCTACGGCGCCCACCGACTCGGCGACGCGCGATCCGATTTCGAGACCCGTTGGGGCGATCTCGTTCTCAACCCGCCGCCCCCGTCGTTCCCGGACCACGAAAACGGCGCTCGGTGGCTCATGGCGGGCGGCCAGGCGATCATCTGCTCGATCGAGGATCAGAAGCTGATCGGCGCCCTCTCGGGCAAACCGGCCCGAGAGTGGACCGAGACCGAGGAGTCCGGGGCCCGCTGGATCCTCCACGAGCAGCAGAGCGCCCTGAGGATTCTCCTCCGTTCGGGATCGTTCGAGGCCTTTCACCTCGGCGCCGACGGCTCCCGCGCCACCTACGACGAGATCGATTTTCTCAGCATCGTCATGGGTCTCCGATTGCTCACCGTGGAGGCACGGCTCGCCTGGAGTGAAGGCCGCATCGCCGACTGTCTGACGGCTCTCGCCGCGATCTCGCAGGCGGCGGACGGTCTGCTTCGGACACCCATCGTCATGACGACGACCATCGGAGCCGCCGCTACCCGGTGGTCGGCACAGGCGGCGGCTGATCTCCTCATGGACCCGTGCACCTCGGCGGAGATCCTGCGCGAGCTCGAGCACCTCCTGCCCGTGGAGGATCCAATCCGCAGCTGCAACATCACCGTGGCGACCTCGGTCGTCGAGATCGCCGACGAGGGGCTGGACTATGTCGAGGATTTTCACGACCCGTCGATGAGCTGGAGTCTCCCGGCGTGGGTTTCCAGCCGCTACCTGTTCGAAGACCTCTTTGTCGCCGAGATTCTCGACCGCTGGGGTCGCTATCTCGAGATCGGCCAGCGGCCGGCTGCCGACTGGCCGGCCGATGTCGGCCTTTCCATCTGGGGCGACACTTCGTGGCCGCCGTGGCTGGCTCTCGCCGGAACCGTCACCCCGAATCTCCTCAGCATCAGGGCTCGCGCCCAGGCCGCTTCCACCGAGCTCCAACAGCTCAGGGCGGCTCTCGATCTCCGGCTGGCGTCGCCGAACGGGCTCGACGGGGACGCCTGCTCCCTCGTGGATGACGCCGGACCCACCGTCCTGACCGGCCGGCCGATCAGCTGCCGCCACGACGAGCAACGAGGGATGATCGTCATCGAGGTCCCGGGCGCCGAGCAGACCCTGCGAGCGTTTGTCGCGGCCAACAACCATGCATCGCGGCTGCCGGCCATCGATCTATCGGTGGGTGGTTGCGACCCGGATTAGCCCGGCCTAGCGCACCAGGACCAGCGACAACCAGGGCCAGTAGGTGATGACCAGGACGCAGGCGAAGAGGATCAGCAGCCACGGCAACGTGGCCCGGTACAGCGTGACGACAGGCTTGTCGAAGCGGTACGAGGCGATGAAGAGGTTCATCCCGACCGGCGGGGTGCAGTAGCCGATCTGCATGTTGGCGAGGAAGATCATGCCCAGATGAATCGGCTCGATACCGTAGCCGGCGGCCAGCGGCAGCAGCAACGGCACCACGATGATCAGCGCCGAGAAGACATCGAGCATGGTTCCCAGGATGAGCAGGAAGATGTTGAGAAGAACCAGGAACGTCAGCTTCGACGACACGTGGGCGGTGACGAACTCGAAGAGCTTCATCGGCACCTGGGCGTCGATCATCGCGTTCGTGGACGCCAGCGACGCACCGAGAATGACCAGGATCCCGCCGACCAGCACCATCGACTCGCGCATGACTCCGGGCAGCCGTTTGACGGGGATCTCACGGTAGATCAGCATTTCGACGATCACGACATAGACCACCGTGACGGCCGCCGCCTCGGAGACCGCGAAGAACCCGCTGTAGACCCCGCCGAGGACGATGACGGGCAACGGAATCTCCCAGATGGCGGCGCGCACCGCGGCCGCCGCTTCCCGAGGCGAAAACGCCGGCCGGGGCGACGTGGTTCTGGCCAGGAACCGACCTTCGCGAAAGCTCCAAAGACCGAGGGCGAGGACCATGAGGGAACCGGGCAGGATTCCGGCGATGAAGAGCCGATCGACGCTGACCTCGGCGACGATGCCGTAGAGAATCAGCGGCAGCGACGGGGCGAAGAGCAGACCCAGGCTGCCCGATGTGGTGACCAGTCCGAGGCTGAATTTCTCCCGGTAGCCCGCATCCCGCAACGCAGGGTAGAGCAGGGCGCCCATGGCGACGATGGTCACCCCCGAGGCCCCGGTGAAGGCGGTGAAGAGGGCGCAGGTCACCAACGCGATGACGGCGAGGCCCCCCGGCATCCAACCGAGCAACGCATCGGAAAGCCGGACGAGTCTATTGGGCGCCCGGCTCTCGCCGAGGATGAACCCGGCGAAGGTGAAAAGCGGGATGGCGAGCAGCACCGGCGTGTCGGCGATGCGGTAGATCTCCATGACCACCGCGATCTGATCGATGTCGGCGCGGCCGAAGGCCAGCACCGCGCCGGCCGCGATGACCGCGAACAGCGGCGCCCCGAGCAGGGCCAGCGCCAGCAGCAGCAAACCGGTGAGGATCACTGGTCCGCCTTCCCGCCAAAGCTCCGGCGCAGGTGGAACCCGGTCAGGAGCAGATACCGAAAGGACAGCAGGACGAAGGCCAAGGGCAGGATCGACGCGGTCAACCACAGCGGCACCGACGCGAACGCGATCTCGGCGTAGGCCCGTGCGTCCTTGACGAAGCGGAACGCCTGCCAGGCGAGAAAGCCCGACACCGACGCGGTGAAGAGATCGGTGACGACGCGGATCCTCGATCGCCACGGCTCATCGACAAAACGTGACATGACGTCGACATTGATCTGGCGGTCATCGCGAGCCGCCGCCACGGCGCCGAGAAAACCGACCCAGAGAACCAGAGTTCGAAGCAGTGGGTCCGCCCAGATGATCGCTGAATCCAGGACGTTCCGGGCGACGATCTGCCACGAGGCCAACCCAATCATGATCGCGAGCAGGACCACCAACAGGGCGTCTTCGAGCGTTCCGAGCAGACCGAGCGACCGGCCGAGAAATCCGCCACCCTCCCACACCTTCCCAGCTGCGCGCGGTGGATTCACCGGTGGTCCGACTCCCCGGCAGAGCTCCCCGCCCGCAGGGCGGCGATCTCGGCCTCGATCTCGGCCACGAGCCGACGATTCAGCCCCAGCTGATCGACCAATTTCGGGGTCGCGCGAATGGCGAGGTCCTCCCACTGTCGTTCGGTTTCCGGCGACGTCGCCAGTGTCACGACACCCTGTTTCTCGAGAGCGCCCCGCGCCCCTTCGTTATCCTGCCTCGCCCGCCGATCGAGGGTCTTGGTCATCTGACTCAGGACCTCTTCAACCACAACCTTGTCATCGACGCTCAAGGTCGACCAGGCGCGGTCGGAGACCACCATACAGCCGTAGGTGTAGATGACCGGGAACTCGATGGCGTACTTGACCTTGGTGAACCACTGGAGGGCCACCGCCGCAACCGGTGGACCGCTGACGACGTCCACGAGGCCGGTCTGCAGCCCCGTGAGCACATCGGCGAGACCCAGGGGGACCGGCGACATCGACGCCCCCTCGATCAGTACCTGGCCGACGGGGTCGTTTTCCGGAAGCCATGCCTTCTGGCCCTCGAGCTCCGCAAAACTCGATCCCTTCTTGGTCGAGTAGATATAGGCAAACCCTCCCTCGATGAAGCCGAAGGTGTGGTAGCCGTTGTCTTCCAGGGCCGCGATCAGCTTCGGGTCCGTCTTCGAGCGGACGGCGTCGACCTCTTCGTAGGTCTTGAACAGCAGCGGCAGCATGTAGGTCTGCATGTCGGGCACCGCTTGAGCGAAACTCCCCGCGACGAAAAAGCCGCCATGGAGCTGGCCGATCCTCATTTTGCGGAGCACTGCAGCGTCATCACCCATGGTGCCGCCCGGATAGAAGCGGAAGGTGACCCGACCGTAGGTGCGTTCGGAGATCTCGTCGGCGGCCTTTCTCGCCTCGGTCATCCAAAAGGAACCGTCCGGAGCCAGGGTCGCGATCTTGAACTGCGCCGCCTCGGCTGCGGGAGGAAGGGAGCACAGAAGGGTGACGAGGACAATGACGAGAATCGAACGTCGCATGTATTACTCCGCGAAATAGTCATCGGATTCGGCCAACAGGATTCGTGCCTGCTCTTGCGCCATGGTGTTGAGAAGAACGAGACCGGGGACATTCGGATCGGCTTCGATGACTTCGCGCAGGAGGCGATCGTGGAGCTCTTGGTCGAAGACCATCCTGGCGTACTCTTTGGCGAGCAGAACCTTGGTCATGAGGTCATTGCCCTGAGCCAGTTCGATGGCCCGTTCGAAGTCCTTCCGACCCTGTTCCGGCTTGCCGCCGAGGGCCGCCGGGATGATGCTGTTGAGCACTCCGAGATAGGTGTATGCGGCGCCGCTGCGGTAGTTTTCATCGAGGACGGTGACCCGCAGCATGATCGCTTCCACCCGGGCCTTGTCCGCCACCGCCAGCCAGTCGGCGCGATTGACCTGGACCCAGGTCGCCCACGAAACCCCGGCGGCGAAGAGGGCCGGAACGTGCTTCGCCTGCACGCCATCAATGATGTGCTGGAACTCCTCGAAGGGCAGCTGCCACGAACCGCAGGTGGCGGGTTCGACTTCGCACAGGCCGCGCCAACCGTAGCTCTTGCCTCGCTCGGCGAGCCGCGAGGCCCGTTCCCCGTCGCTGACGAACCCGGAGGTGTAGCTCGAATAGAGCTGGGCCCCGGCGATGAGGAGACCGGTGTTGTCCGGATCGCCCTCGATCATCGCATCGATCATCAGCAGATAGGCGGGGGCGCCCTGGCGAACCGTCTCGGGATCGTTGTGGTCGAGCACCGCCGACGTCAGACCCTCGGTCACCCGCGAGGTCATGGGCGCGATCACCGTCGCGCAGCCGCTGAACAGGAAGACCCACGCCACCACAACCGGCGCGGCTGCGCGAGGACACTTCAGGATGAATCGTCGCACCTGATACCTCCTCAGACCGACCCGACGGACCACCGGCCATTTACAGGATGGGCGAATTGTACCGCACGACGCCCGCGAACGCGGCGGGGTCGGATGGCTCTCGGCCCGACTTTTACCAGAGTGAGACCGAGGTCGGATGGCCGGTGTGAAACGTTGTCAGCCGCCGGAAGCGCCGAAACCGCCCCTGAGGGGACCCGAACCGGAAGCCGATCGACTGAGGCCGAGGTCGTTCGCGACCCTCGCGGCCGGCTGATTCGTGATCATCGTCCTTCCCGAGGACGGATCGGTCATCATTCGAACCGGAGCACTCCGATAGCTGCCGGCCAGACGGTAGGGTTTCCCGGTGTAGATGGTGAGGATCTGCGAAACATAGTTCCGGGTCTCTTTGTAGGGCGGAATTCCGCTGTAGCGGGCCACCGCTCCCTCCCCGGCGTTGTAGGCCGCGAGGGCGAACTGGAGGTTGCCGCGGTAGTGATCGACCAGGCGGGCAAACTCGCGGACGCCACCACGGACGTTCTGCTCCGGATCGAAGGGATCGGCAACCCCGAGCCGGTTCGCCGTCGCGGGCATCAGCTGCATCAGACCCATGGCGCCCTTGCGGCTGACGGCGGTCGGGTCGTAACCCGACTCGACCCTGATGAGGGCGTCGACGAGCTTGGGATCGAGACCGTGTTCGGCGCTCACCTGGCGGACGAGCTCGCGCACTCCGGACGCCGAGGACACGACGGTTCCGGCCACCGGAGCCGTCGGCCCCCCGCCCCAGACCGCGCCCGCCATGAGTAACATGACGACACAGCAACACAGTAAACGCACAGACGCCACGTTACTATTATTGCAGAACCGGTCATCGGGAGGCCATCGGCTTTGTCCCTCACGTCACAAATATCCCCGGATTCATCGTTTTCCACCAAAATGGCGGGTGCCGGTCTGCCCGAAGCCGCCATCGCCGTCTTCCGCCACCACCTCGCACGATTCCTGACCGGCGACACCGGCACCCTCGGCCGCGACCGGATCGAGCCGGTCGGCGAGCTCACCGAAATCACCGGATCCGGGCCGACCGGCGCCGACCTCGACCTCCTCGCCCGGACGGTCGTCGTCAAGCTCAACGGCGGGCTCGGCACCGGCATGGGTCTCGAGACCGCCAAGTCGATGATCGAAGTCCGCCCCGGAGCCTCCTTCCTCGATCTGATCGCACGCCAGATCCTCTCGCTGCGGCAGCGCACCGGCAGTCGAATACCACTGCTTCTGATGAACAGCTTCCGGACCGAAAAAGCCACCACCGATGCCCTCGCAGTCTATCGCGGTCTCGCCGTTGACGGTCTCCCGCTCGGGTTTCTCCAGCACCGGGTGCCGAAGATCCGCATCGAGGATCGAAGGCCCGTGACCTGGGACGCCGACCCAGAGCTCGAGTGGTGCCCACCGGGGCACGGCGATCTCTATACCGCGCTCGCCACGTCGGGAACCCTCGACCTCCTTCTCGAGAGGGGCTTCGAATTCGCCTTCGTCTCGAACTCGGACAATCTCGGTGCGGTCTTCGACCCGGATCTGCTCCGGCACATGGTCGGCTCGGGCGCCCAGTTCATGATGGAGGTGGCCGATCGGACCCCGGCCGACCGCAAGGGCGGCCACCTGTGCCGGCTCCGAGACGGACGGCTGGCGCTCCGTGAATCCGCCCAGTGTCCGACCGATGAGAGCGACGACTTCAGGGATATCCACCGGCACCGCTACTTCAACACCAACAACATCTGGCTTTCACTGCCGGCCCTGGCGGCGCTGCTCGAACGGCACTGCGGATTTCTGCCATTGGACACCATCTTCAACCGAAAGACCGTAGATCCCCGTGATTCGACGAGTCCGGACGTGGTCCAGCTCGAGAGCGCCATGGGCGCCGCGATCTCGGTCTTCGACCGCGCCATCGCGGTCCGCGTCCCACGGCGGAGATTCTCGCCGGTCAAGAACACCGACGATCTCCTCGGGGTCCGATCCGACGCCTTCGAACTGACCGACGACGGACGGATCGTCCTCGCGGCGAGCCGCACCGCGCCACCCACCATCAGTCTCGATCCGGATCACTTCAACCACCTCGACGCCTTCGACCGGCGGTTCCCCGCGGGGCCGCCGTCCCTCGTCAACTGCACGAGCCTGCGGGTCGACGGCGATGTGACCTTCGGAGAGAACGTCGTCGTCGAGGGCGAGGTCGCGATCCGCGGCAGCAAGGCGCCGAGCCGCATCCCTGACGGTGCTGTTCTCCGGGGCGAGCACCGGACGTAGACCGCCGTCAAGCGGCAGCGGCCGGGACCGCGTCCGGCGGGCAGCGCCGCAAGCACACGGTCAGCACGGTCGCTGACCTTCAATCCGGCTCCGCCTGACCATTCTGATCGCGCGGCGAAGGGTCGCGGAGGCGGTCCACAGGGCCGGAGGTGGCGGAACTCAACGATTCGAACAGAAAAGGCAATTGACAGCGCAACTCCCGTGTGCGACTCTCCGCGCCGAACGCAGCCAACAAAGGAGATCACCCGATGAATCGTTTTCTACCAGTGTCACTGTCTCTCTTCCTCATTGGATGCCTCGGCGCCGCATCGGGCATCGCCGGCGACATCACCCTCTTCGCCCCGCAGTTCCCGACCGGGAACTCGGTTTCACTCGACATGCTCGCCAGCCCCCAGGCGCCCAGAGCCCGGGTCGAGGCCAAGGTCACCTTCAACAAAGAGGGCCAGGCCGACATCGAAGTCTCCTTCAAAGACATGAAACCGGCGGTGCTCTTCGGCGGCGACATCACCGCGTATGTGGTGTGGGCGGTTTCAAAAGACGGAAACGCCGCCAACCTCGGTGAGCTGCCGACGCCCAACGCGAACGGATCGATCCGCTATCAAACAGGTTTGAAGAGCTTCGCCCTGCTCATCACCGCCGAGCCCTACTACCTCGTTCAAAAACCGTCTCAAATGGTGATGTTCTACAATGCGGATCCTGCCAGCAAACGAATCCCGTCCGACGACTTCGCCTTCTCCCGCCTTGTCCCCGCCGCGCCCCACGCGCTCGACAGCATCGTCAACATCGCCTGGGACAGCAACGACCCCCTGGAGCTGATCCAGGCCGAAAAGGCGTTCGAGATCGCACAGCGGATCGGCGCCGACAACTACGCCCCGGATCTCTTCTTCCAGGCCACGACCACGCTCACCCAGGCCCGCAACCTGGCCGGCGCCGGAAGGAAACGCAAGACCTCGGCGGACTACGCTCTGCGCTCGGTGGCACTGAGCAACGACGCCATCGGCATCAGCGAACGCAAGATCGAGGCCGCTGAGCTCGAGGCCGAGATCGCCGCCCGTCGGGCGGAGATGGAGGCGTTGGAGACGCGAGCGCTCGAGGCCGAGACCATGCTCACCGAGTCCGAGGGAAAGCTCGCGGAGGCAAGCGAGAAGACCACCGCTCTGAGCGCCGAACGCGCGCGCCTCGAGGCGGGCATGACCGCGTTGCGCACCGAACAGGCCGCCCTCGAGGATGCGGTGGTGGCCCTCAGGGCTGACCGCGAAGAGCTCGCAAGCCGCCTCGATCAGGCGCTGTCGCTGGTCGCCGATACCCGAAGCACCGCCCGCGGAACCATCGTCAACCTGCCGGACATCCTCTTCGACGTCAACCAGTCCACCCTCAAGCCCGAGGCCAAACTGGTGATCGCCAAGCTCGCCGGGATTCTGCTCATCATGGGCGACCTCAACACCCGCATCGAAGGCCATACCGATTCCACCGGCAGCTACGGCTACAACATGAGCCTGTCAGAGGCTCGGGCGTCATCGGTCCGGGACTTTCTCTTCGAACAGGGCATCGAGGCGGGACGGATGACCGTCGAGGGTTACGGCCCCGACCGGCCGATCGCAGACAACACCAGCAACGAGGGCCGCGCCAAGAACCGCCGGGTCGAGATCGTCATCGCCGAGGGCACCATCGCCGAGGGCGACGGCACCAACTGAATCTCAGGGCGTGCAACGGGGGTGGCGCCGGCCTTCTGGGCCGGCCCTGGCGTCCCAGCGTTACACGGTCGGCGCGGTCATGAGGGGCAGACGGAGGGGATGTGACCGCGCTGCCCGCGCGAGCGGTGGCCTCAACCCGGGCCGGGAGAGACGCACCGGATGGATGTCGCCGTGGAGTGCCCGTATTTGGAAGACACTCCGCCATGTACAATGATCCGACTTCGCCTGACGAGGAGCCTGCATGGCCGAACCCGCGACAACCGCCGCCCCGACAAACCCGCTGAAACAGATCGTCCAGCCCTTCATCGACCTCGTCCACTCGCCCCGCGCGCTGTGGGGTGTGAACCTTGCCTATGTGCTCGAGGGGACCGCCTACTTCGGCGTCCTCAGCTACCTCGCCATCTACTTCTCGGACTTCGTCTTCCGCGGCGTCCCCAACCCGGATGTGCCGGCGGGACTCATGGTCGGGGTTCTGACCGCCGGAATCACCCTCTCCATGTTCTTCCTCGGTTTCGTGGCCGACAAGTTCGGCGTCCGGCACGCCCTCATCTGGGCGTTCCTGTTCCTGCTCGGCGGCAGGATTCTGATCGCGGGCGCCGGCTATGTTTTTCAACCCGCGGGACTCGGTTCGACCCTCCACCTGGTGACCATGGCCGGCATCGCGCTGATCGTGATCGGCTACGGCATTTACCAGCCCGCTGCCTACACCGCGGTCAAGCAGTTCACCAACCCGAAAACCGCGGGGATGGCCTTCGCCATGCTCTACGCGCTGATGAATCTCGGCGGCTGGCTGCCGAGCTTCACCTTCCTGCTGCGCGACGACGACTACCTCGGGATCGGAATCGTCGGCGTCTTCTGGGTCTATGCGGCGATGACGGTGGTTGCTCTCGTGGTGACGATCGCACTGCTCAACAGGTCGACGGTGGCAAATGCGATCGCAACCGCAAAGGCCGAGACCGCCGCAATCAAGGCGGCCGAACGCGGCGAAACAGCGCCGGTCGCTTCCGCTGCGGCTGCCAAAGAGGCAGCCGACACCCCAGCGAAACCGGTCGGGTTCCGGGCCAACTTCAAGGACTGGCTGGTCAACCACCCGTTCACCGACCTCAAGTTCACGTTCTTCATCTTCGCCCTGATCCCGGTGCAGACCCTTTTCGCTTACAACTGGTTGGTGCTGCCGGTCTACATCAACCGGTCCTACTCCGGGTGGATCGGCGAGTACTTCGAGATCGCGGCCAACTTCAACCCGATTCTCATCTTCATCTTCGCGCCCATCGTCGCTGCCGTGACCCAGAAACGGAAGGTCTACAACATGATGATCGCCGGGACCTTCATCATGGCGGCGCCGGCGTTTTTTCTCGCCTTCGGGACCAACGGGTATCTGCTCTTCGCCTACCTACTCGTCATGACCATCGGCGAGGCGATGTGGCAGCCGCGATTCCTCCAGTACGCCGCCGAGATCGCACCCGAGGGCCGGACCGGCGTGTACATGGGCGTGGCCCAGTTCCCCTGGTTCCTGACGAAGATGATCGTCCCGCTCTATTCGGGGACGCTGATCGCGAAGTACGTCCCGGCTGACGGGTTCAAGAACCCTGAGAAGCTCTGGCTGATCTCGGCCTGCATCGCGATGTTCTCGACGGTGTTCTTGATTCTCGCCCGGGGTTGGATCGGCAAGGACTTCAAGACCAAAGCCGACGACTGATCCGCCGACCTCGCGCGACCGGTTGACACCGGCGAATTGGATTGGTACATTTCCGGCTCCCTGAAGAGGGGCGCTGAGCGGGAGTAACTCAGCGGTAGAGTGCGACCTTGCCAAGGTCGACGTCGCGGGTTCAAATCCCGTCTCCCGCTCCAAAATTCAATCACAAAGACAGCCGGCCATTGGCCGGCTGTTTTTGTGTGATCGGATTCTGAAGGCCGAGATCTCCGGCGCGGAGCGCCGGGACAGCGCCCGACCTTCACCGGGGCGTGCCGGGCGCGGCATTTTGCCGACCGATAACCGCTCCGGCAACCCGGCGCCCCGAGCACAATGCCGACGCCGGGCAACCCTCGCGGTGGAACCTCCCGGTGCATCTCTCCCCGCAGCGAAACAGACCGCCGCTCGCCCAGGCAGCGCGGTCACACCTCCCCGCAGCTCCATCGACCGCGCTGCCCGGGCGACGCCGGGACGCCGAAGGCGGCCCGGAAGGCCGGCGCCGAAGGAAACGCCTACCGGGGCGGCGTCAGTGGACGATGGTGGCAAACATGAAAGCCTCCAGCGGGCGGGACACCCGCACCACAATGGGCCGCCCGGAAGTCCGGACCCCCGGGAAGCCGCTGCCGCGTCCGCGTCCGCTTGACCCTCCCGACGCCCTGGCATAGAATCACCCTCCCTGGCGACGTGGCCAAGTGGTAAGGCAGGGGCCTGCAAAGCCCTTATCCCCGGTTCGAATCCGGGCGTCGCCTCCAAATTCAAGCGAAAAAACCGCCCAAACGGGCGGTTTCTCTTTGCCTGAATATGAGTTGAACATGGGTTCGGACTCCGGAGCCCTCCGAACCGGTGGGCCGACGCCTCTACCCTTCGGTTTCGGTCGGCGCCGCCTTCGCGGCCTTCGCCTTTGTCGTCTTCTTGGCGGAAGCCTTTTTTGCCGGAGCTTTCTTGGCCGGTTTCTTCTCGGTCGTGAGCGGTCCGAGAGCGGCCTGGAGCTGGGCGCCGAAACCGGTCAGGGTCGGCTCGGAGCTACCCGTGTTCATGTGGCCCACGTACTCCTGGCGTTCCTGCTCCCGTTGATAGGCCTTGACCGAGAGACTGATCCGCTGCCGGCTCGGGTCGAGGGTCATGACCTTGACCTTGACCTTCTCGCCGGGAGCGAAAACGGTTCGCGGATCGGTGTCGCGCTCGACCCCGAGCTCGGAGATCGGGATGAGGCCGCTCAAACCCGGTTCGAGCTCGATGAAGACACCGAAATCGGCGCCGTTCTCCACGATCCCCTCGACGATCTGGCCCTCCTGGTAACGCATTTCGATGCGCTCCCATGGGTTGCGATCGGCCAGCCGCCGCATGGTGAGACCGATGCGGTGGTTGTCGGTGTCGATATCGCGGATCCAGCCCTGCACCGTCGATCCCACCGCCATTTCCGGCGACCCCAGCTCGACGCCGGGCTGGAGCTGGCTGACGTGAATCAGACCATCGAGCCCCGGCTCGAGCTCGACAAAAACACCGAAGTCGGTGGTCCGAACCACCGTGCCGGAGAACGCTTCGCGAGCGGGAAACCGATCGGCGACATCGTCCCATGGGTCCTTCTGAAGCTGTTTGATACTCAGTGAGATTCTGTTCTTCTGTTGGTCGAGCTCGAGGATCTTGACCTCGACCTCCTGGCCGAGGGAGAGGACATCCGAGGGTTTGTTGACCCGATGGTGGGCGATCTCGGTCACGTGAACCAGGCCGTCCACCCCACCGATGTCGACGAAGGCGCCGAAGTCGGTCAACGAACCGACTTTGCCGGTAACCACGGATCCGGCCGCGAGCTTCTCCCACGCCTCGGCTCGAAGCTTCTCCTTCTCGGCGCGGATCAGGGCCGCGCGGGAGACGACGAGCTTGCGGTTGTCGGGGTCGAATTCGAGGACCTTGAAGGTGTAGGTCCGACCGAGATGGCTGTCGAGGTCTTCGCCGCGGATGTCGCTGATATGCGACATCGGGCAGAAGCCGCGCACACCGGCAATCGTGATGTCGAACCCGCCCTTGCGACGACCGACGACCTTGCCCTCGACCGGCACGCCGGACTCGACGGCGACGGCGAGCTTCTCCTTGAGTTGAAACTCGACGGCCATCCGGCGGGAGACCCTGATTTCGTCGCCGACGCCCGTCACCACGACCTCGACGGGGTCACCGGTTCCGAGCTCTTCAAGCTCGTCGCGAGGTAGGACGGCCTCGGACTTCCCGGCGATATCGACGAGGACGACATCGCCGTGTATCGCGACGATGGTCCCTTCGATCAGATCGCCGATATTGGCGGTTTCGGCGTCCAGACTTTCCTGGAGCGCCAACTCGAAATCATTGATGGTGGTGGACTCTTCGGTCATGGCAGGCCTCGCACTCTCTTCCGTGCGGCGCACGGGACCGGAAGGATAGCACAATCGACCATCCGTCGTGGGTCGAAATTTGTGAGTCGTAAATCGTGAGTCGTGAGTGGTGATCAGAGATCGGTGACTGGTGACTGGTGACCGGAACGTTCAATGACTTTGTGCGACGGTCATGAGACATCAGCGGTTGCTTGAAACGCAAAGAACGCAACGACCGCAAAGCCCATCGCAAAGACACCGTAAATAAACCATCACATACCGACAGCGGCGGCAGCGGTCTCTTGCTCTTTTCGTTTCGCCGTTGAGGAAACGCTGCGATGGTGCGATGGGTCAGAAATGCGATGTCTGATGCGATGTTCTTCGCGTTCTTGGCGTTCTTTGCGGTAAAACTGCGATGGGCTCGTTGGTTTTCGATTTTGAGGAATTCAAAACCAAAACCTGGATCTGCGACGCGTTGATGTTTCGACGCGCCCACACCTCACGGATCACTGCTCACAAATCCCGATTTCCGACTCACGACTTACGACTTACGACTTACGACCGCCGACTTTCGCCGTAGCCCGCCAGACGATCCTCCCGGCGACGATCGTCGCCACGGGCGCGCCCTTGAGCCGGCGACCTGCAAACGGCGTGTTGCGCGCCTTCGACTTGAACTTCGAGGGATCGACGGTCCACCGCTTGCGGAGATCGAGCAGGGTCAGATCGGCGGGTTCGCCACGGCGGAGGGTTCCACCGGGCAGATTGAAGACCTCCGCAGGACCGGTGGAGAAGAGCCGCACCAGTTGTGTGATTCCGATGACCTTGCCGTGGACCAGCCGATCAACGGCCAACCCGACCGCGGTCTCCAGCCCGACGATTCCAAACGGCGCATCAGCGAAATCGAGTTCCTTCTCGTCGGCGTGATGGGGAGAGTGATCCGAGGCGATCGCATCCACGGTGCCGTCGTAGATCGCCTGGAGCACGCCGTCGACATCGACGGCCGACCGGAACGGCGGATAGGTCTTCCAGTTCGGGTCATAGTTTGCGGACGCCACGGCCTCGTCGGTGAGGATGAAGTGATGCGGCGCGACGTCACAGCTCACCTCGAAGCCCTTGCGTTTGGCGGAGCGCACCAGGTCGAGACCGGCGCCCGTCGACAGGTTGGTCAGGTGGAGCCGACCACGGACCGCCTCGGCGATCAGAATATCGCGCGCGACCATGACTTCTTCGGCCATCGCCGGAATCCCACGGAGACCGATGCGGGTCGACACCGCACTCTCGTTCATGGCGCCGCTGTCGGCGAGCCCGAGGTCCTTTGGATAGGCCATCACCGGCACGTCGAAGCTCCGCGCATACTCGAGCACGCGGCGCAGCAACAGCGAGTTGGCCACCGGATCATCGGCGTCGGAGATCGCCACCGCGCCTTCGCCGACCATCTCGCCGATCTCGGCCAACGCTTCGCCGGCGCGCCCTTTGGACACAGCCCCCACCGGGTAAAGCCGACTCAGGCCGACCTCTTCCGCCTTTTCGCGAATAAATCGGGTCACCGACGGGTCATCGTTGGTGGGGTTGGTGTCGGCCATCGCGCAGACAGCGGTGTAGCCACCGGCCGCCGCCGCCCGCAAACCGGTGGCGATGGTCTCCTTGTACTCGAAGCCGGGCTCCCGGAGATGGGTGTGGAGGTCGATGAAGCCCGGCGCGACAACCAGATCGGCGGCGTCGAGCACCGCGGTGTCCGCCGTCGCCTCGAGCCGTTCGCCGAGCGCGGCGACGCAGCCGTCTTCGAT
This sequence comes from Acidobacteriota bacterium, assembly GCA_024641545.1. Classification (GTDB taxonomy): domain Bacteria; phylum Acidobacteriota; class Thermoanaerobaculia; order Thermoanaerobaculales; family Sulfomarinibacteraceae; genus JAHECW01. The sequence goes on along the minus strand of JAHECW010000075.1, from coordinate 92 downwards.
GAGCAGGTCCATCCCTTCGTCGAGACCCTGGGATGGGTCGACCACGCGTCCGTTACGAATCAGAAGCCGAGTCACTTCGTCCTCCGGCAAGC
>JAHECW010000074.1 GCA_024641545.1 Acidobacteriota bacterium | reverse complement strand
TCCAGCCAGCCCTTCAGACACGTCCCGGTCGAAAAATCGACACCACGAAGTCAGACATCCTTCAATCCACGCGCCATCCACTCTCAAATGCGATGTCTTGGCGCTTTTTGCGATTCAACCCTGCGATGTTGCGATGTGTCCGGGTCGATTTGTGAGATCTGTGGGCTTCGCCATCAAGCCTCAAACGCGTTCGGTTTCAACAACCTCATCTTCCGGGTACGGAACCCGGATCTTCAGACAGACGAAGAACCCGACGAGAGCGATGGCTCCGGCGAGGAGAAAGACCCAGCGAAAACCGAACGCCTCCCAGATATAGCCCGAGAGAATCGGGAGCGTCGTCGCGACGGCGTGGTCGATGGTGATGCCGGTGGAGATGGTCGGCGTGATCTCGGAGGGATCTTCGGCGATCTTCTTGAGATAGGTGGTCCGCGCGATTCTCAGGGCGAAGAGCACGCTGTCGAAGATGTAGGCGCCGAAAAGCAGCCAGAGGTCGTACGGTTCCGGCAGGAGATCGCTGGCAAAGGCATAGATCAAACAGATGACGAGAAGCAGCAGTTCGTCGGCGGCGAGGATCGTCTTCTCGCCGAGCCAGTCGACGACGTCGCCGAGGAGGGGACGAAAAACGACGCCGAGAGTGGCGGCGATGAAATAGAGCAGGGCGATGGTGCTCACCGGCACATCGTGGATCTCGACGAGCACCCAGACGCCGAAGGCGAGGAAGATCTGCTTTCGGATTCCGAAGAGCGCCGAGACGGCATAGAAGATCGAGTAACGGCGCTTGAAGACCAGTCGCCGCGACGGCGGGTCGCTCGCCCCGACCCGGAGGCTTGCATAGAAGATTCCGGCGATGAGCGCGGCGCCGGCGGCGATGGCGAAGAAAAGACCGAACCGATCGCCGAGGAAGCGGGCGAGGAAGAAGATGATTCCGACACCGAGGATGGTGCCGAGGTTGCGCGCCCCGCCGAACTGGCCGAGCCGGCGTCCCTCCTTCCCGCCCTTCGAGAGCTTGAGACCGATGGGACCTTCGACGGCGAAAATGATGTGGTCGCCGAGGGACCAGACCACGATGAAGACCACGAGCCACGCCGTGGACGGGGAGAGAAAACCGAGCCCGATGGCGCCGAAGGCGGTCAAGACCATGGCCGCCGCCGCCATCTGGGTCTCTCTGAAGACGGTCAACATGGCGCCGGCGATAAAGACCAGAAAGAACCCCGGCAGCTCGCGGGGGAACTCGATCCAGCCGCGCGCTTCGGCACCGAAGTGATGGACTTCGGAAAGGTAGTTGTTGAATGTCGCCATGATGATGCCGGTGGCCGCGCCGAAGAAGAGGGTGGCGAGAAGGGCGCGTTTGAGGTCGTTCATCGGCACGGCGGGCATTCTACGCCGTTCCGGTTCGAACCGGGTTTGCGGCTGTCTTGGGTTAAGCTGGGTCCGTGGCACGCCTCGTCGTTATCATCGCCCTCCTGCTCGGCCTGGCGCCCGGCGGTTTTTCGCTGGTCGCCGAGGAGCAGCCGCAGAAGCGGGTGGTCTTCACCGGCGGCAACGACCTCGGCGAGGCCTGGGCGAATGTGGCATTGACGGGTCAACGCCTCGGCGAGAGCTATCTGCCGATGGTCGTGATGATCGTCAACCACAGTCGGGGCTCGATCACCATCGACCGGGATGCGATCCGGTTGGTGGCCGGAGACGGAAAGCGCTACCCCATGCCAACCCTCAAGGAGCTGCGAAAGAACTACAAGAAATTCAACTTCGACCGGCGTGCGGTGTCCGCGACCGGGATACCGTACGAGGTCTGGCAGCGGGACCGACGACTCATCGACTCGAATTTTTTCCCCCAGATCTCGGTCAGCCGCGGGGCCATCGCCATCGACGAGGTCACGCTGCCGCCGAGCTACGCGATGATCGATCTGGTCTATTTTGCGAAACCGAGCGGGTTGCGGAGGGGAGATCCGTTTCTGGTCGAGATCCAGCCGATCGGGTGGGACTCTCCGGTCGTGCTCGGAATCGTGCTCGATTGATCGGGTTCTGTAGACTTTCCCATCCCTGAGCATCACGGCGTCGGCGAAATCCGACCGCAAGGGCGAGTTCAACCTCTTCTCCTACGATCGCGGCGGGGAAGATCACCCAGCTCACCGAGCACGAGGACTATCCGATCCTCGCGGCGCAGAACGGCCGTGGTGATGTCGCGATCCACCCCCTCGATGGATCGGGTTTCTACAGCGATCTCAAGTGGGCGCCCGATGGGGAGACGCTCAGCTATTCGGACAACTCGTGGACGATCTGGGTGATCGATGTCGAAACCGGGCGCCAGAGCCGGGTCGCATCGGAAGTGGTCTATGGACCCGTCAAGACCCAGCACCACAACTGGTCGCCCGACTCGAAATGGCTGGTCTACACCAGGAACACGCCCACCAACATGCAGCGGGTTTTTCTCTACTCGGCGACCTACAGCAACCTCCGCTCCGGATCCGCCGGCACCCTCCACTATCTGAAGTCGGCGCCATCCGGCGTTCGCTTCGACGGTGAGGACGGCGCTTCGCTCTATCGTTATGACCTCGAGACGCGGAAGGAAGAGTTGCTCCTCGATGCAGCCGAGGAATTCGCCCTCAGCGCCGACGGCAAGAAGACCCTGGTCGGGACCGGCTCCTCCTGGGTCATCGCCGACGCCTCGTCGCCGATCGACGGCGGTGAGAACGCCCTCGACACGGCCGCCATCGAGGTCCGAGTCGACCCCCGCGCCGAGTGGGCGCAGATCTTCGACGAAGCCTGGAGGATCAGCCGCGATTTCGTCGCCGATCCCGATGATGTCCCCGGCGGTCTCCTCGGCGCCGACTTCGACATCGTCGACGGCCGCTACCGATTCAAGAGGGTCTACGGCGGACTCAACTGGAACCCCGAGCTGCGGGCGCCGTTGTCGGAACCCGGGGTGGCGGTCGCCGAAGGCGAGTTCCTCCTGGCGGTGGACGGCCGTGACCTGACGCCGCCGGACAACCTCTTCGCCCGGTTCGAGAACACCGCCGGCACCATCGTCGAGCTCACCGTCGGCCCCGCCGCCGACGGCAGGGCATCGAGAACGGTGGACGTCGTTCCCGTTGCCGACGAGGACGAGCTGCGAAACCGCGCCTGGGTCGAGGGCAATCTCCGGAAGGTCGACGAGGCCAGCCACGGCCGCATCGCCTATGTCTATGTTCCCAACACCGCCAGCCTGGGCCACACCTACTTCAAACGCTACTTCTTCCCCCAGGCCGACCGCGACGCCATCATCATCGACGAGCGCTACAACGGCGGCGGTCAGGTGGCCGACTACTACATCGATATGCTGCGGCGTCCCGAGCTCTGCCACTGGGCGATGCGCTACGGCGCCGACATCAAGACCCCGTTGTCGTCGATTCAGGGCCCGAAGGCCATGATCATCGATGAGAACGCCGGTTCGGGCGGCGACCTTCTGCCGTGGATGTTCCGCGAGCTCGATCTCGGCCCGCTCATCGGCCGTCCGACCTGGGGCGGCCTCGTCGGAGTCCTCGGTTTTCCCGTACTCATGGACGGCGGTTTCGTCACCGCTCCCAATCTCGGAATCTGGACCACCGACGGCTTCATCGTCGAGAACGTCGGTGTGCCGCCGGACATCGAGGTCGAACAGCTCCCGGCCGAGACCATCGCCGGGCGCGATCCCCAGCTCGAGAAGGCCATCGAGGTCATCATGGCCGAGCTCGAGGCCGACCCGCCGACCGAACCGGTGCGGCCGCCGTTCCCGGTGCGGGTGAGGAAATAGAACCGCAAAGACGCAAGGATCGCAAAGCGACCCAACCGACAGCAACAGGTCGGTGACGACCTGCTGCTGTATTGTTGGGTTTGTTGAGTTCTGTCGGCGTTCTCGGCGCCTTCGCGGTTCAATCCTCATGACGGTCAGTAACCGAAGCGGAACCCTTGCTGGTACGACGGATCGTTGGTGGCGTTGTCCACGGTGGAGACGTATGCCAGCACCGCACCTTCATCGGAACTCACGCCGGCGCGAACGATCAGACCCTCGCGGTTTCCGGATGTCAGCCGGGCCAGGAGGTCGTTGATCTGGGTCATTCCGTAGGCCGGGAGATTCACCGTGAAGGACGAGTTCCCCGGCGCTACAGCTCCATCGGAGGTAAAGATCTCGACCTCGACGGTCAACGGGACGCCGCTGATGTTGGTCAGACCGAGATTGGTCCGGATCCCGGCCCTCTGATCGACGAACATCCGCAGGGCGCCGGCCTGACCGGTATCGGGTACGGCGGCATCCGAGACCGGAACCCCGGTGATCGTCTGACCGTAACTGCCCGCCGTTCGGGCCGCGGTCCAGGTCCGGCTGGTGACGATGACGGGACCGTCCGCGAGATAGTGGATGCTCCCCACACCTTCGGTGCCGAAGGTCGTGCCGACGACATTTTCCAGCACCGTCACCGGGTCATCGAGCGTCAGGACGACGCTTTCAACCCCGGTGTTGTCGCCGCCGGCAGGGTTGAACCAGAGATGGATGGTGCTCGCCCCCTGCTGGTAGATCCAGAGATCGGTGGTCCACACCGAGCCGAAGCGGCCATCGGCGTTGGCCGCCGTCGGAACGTATCCCTCGAGGTGTCCTGGCACCGATGCGAACGCAGTGGACACCGCGAGCAACGAGATCACCACGAACGAAACGAAACGCGTGGTCATCGTCTCCTCCCGACCTTCGGTCCGCCTTCGGTCAAGGCCAGCGACCAGCGGACGGCGCCGTCGCGACCGATGGCCACCACCGAGGTGCTCATGAGCTCTTGAGCTCCCGGGGCGTCGCCCTGGTGCATCGGACCGCCGCCGAGGCCGCCGCCGGTGCCGTTGAGCTCGCGGACGGTGACGTAGAACTGTGTGCCGTCGGGCGCAAACTCGGGCGGCGAGACCATGTCGCCCTCGACCACGGTGCGCCAGAGCTCGTTGCCGGTGGCGAGATCCAGACCGACCAGAACCGCCGAATCGGCGTGGGGGCCGCCACCACCGCCGCCGCCACCACCGCCGTGACCGCCGCCATGGTTGCCGCCGTGGGTCCAGTCGCCGTCGCCGCCGACGCCGGAACCGTTCCACCAATCCTCTCGCAGAACCAGGACCACCAGGTTTCCGTCGCTGACCGGCATCATCGGCCAGCCCTGGTCAAATGTCGCGCGCCAACGCTCGGCGCCGTCGGCGCCGATATTGATCAGGGCGCGATCGTCGCCCATCATTCCACCGCCCGGACCGCCGCCCATCATGGACGACATCTCGGTTACCAGCAGGCTGCCGTCGTCGGCCACGGTCAGCATTCCGGCGCCGCCGGCGCCCATCTGGCCACCGCCGCCACCCATGCCGCCGCCGTGGGCGGCAGCGGTGATGGCGAGCCAGATGCTCAACGCGAACATGATCGCTGTCTTTCTCATATCGAAGTCCAGTCTCCGGCCGTTCCGACCGGGTTTCGTTGTTTATCGTTGAACGACATCGCCGCAACGCAGCATGTTCGGGGCATAGGGGTTGCCGATGGCCTCGTCGGGCTGGAGCCAGGCCTTCTTGACCATCGGGCAGTAGGCGACCACCGGCCGCTCGCCCTCGACGAGCGCATGCCAGCGGACCAGGGGTTTGGTGAGCAGGGCCAGGTCGTTTCGGCTGCTCTCGAGGTCCTGTGCCGACGCGACCTGCTTCGCCCTGGAGTTGATTTCGGGAAGCAGCAGCTCGACGGCCTCGGCGTTCTCCGGGCTCACCCCGGCCGCCGTCGAACTGAAGTTGCGCTCGAGCCCGTCCACCGCCGCCGCGATGGCGGCGGCGTGCTCCGGTATTCCGTCGGTGGAATCTTCAATCAAGACCCGCCGAATCGCTTCGTAGTGGGTGAATACGTCCGAAAACACCGTGTTTTCGGCAGCTTCGATTCCAGGCACCAGGGCGATCATGACCAGGATCGCGCCCGGGATTGCGTGTCTCATCATCGATCTCCTTTCTTTCATGTCCAAGGACCCAACCGTCGGTCGGGAGCAGAGCAACCGCCCCGGTTGTGCGTTGCTGTTCACTTCAGGCCTCCCTTGCGGCCTCCGTGACCGCCGTCTTACTGATTGAGAAACTCCGCCAGACGAAAAACACCACCGGGTAGACGATCAGCTCGCCGATAAACGAGGTCAGAACCCCACCGACCATGGGCGCCGCGATCCGCCGCATGACGTCCGCGCCCGTGCCGGTGGCCCAGAGGATCGGAAGCAGGGCGCAGAAGGTGGTCACCACCGTCATCGCCTTGGGCCGGATCCGCTGCACCGCGCCGTGTTCGACGGACTCCCTGAGGGCGGCGAGATCCACGAGCCGGCCTTCCCGACGCCACTTGTCGTAGGCGAGATCGAGGTAGAGCAGCATCACCACGCCGGTCTCGGCATCGAGCCCGGCGAGAGCGATGAGCCCGACCCAGACCGCGATCGACCAGTTGTAGCCCAGGAGATAGAGGAGCCAGATCGCGCCGACGGCGGAAAACGGCACGGCGAGGAGGACGATTCCGGTCTTGATCAGCGACTCGGTGTTGAGGTAGAGGATGAAGACGATCAAAACCAGCGTCACCGGGATGATGATGGCCAGGCGCTTGGACGCCCGCTCCATGTACTCGTACTGACCCGACCAGAAGACCGAGTAGCCGTCGGGAATCCCGACTTCCCGCGCGACGGTCTCGCGCGCGATCTTGATCCAGGTGCCCACGTCCATGTCGCGAAGGTCGACATAGACCCAGGCGTTGGGTCGTGCGTCCTCGGTCTTGATCGCCGGCGGTCCCTGGTGAAGCCGGACCGAGGCAATCTGACCGAGCGGGATCTGAGCGCCTGAAGGCGTCGGGACCAGGACCTCCACGAGGGCCGAGACATCGTCGCGCAGCTCGCGCGGATAGCGGATGTTGACCGGATAGCGTTCGAGCCCCTCGACGGTGGATGTGACGTTCATCCCGCCGATCGCCGTGGCGATGACGTCCTGGACATCACCGACGGTGAGGCCGTACCTCGCCGCCGACTCTCGATCGACCTCGATGTCGAGGTAGGACCCGCCCATCACCCGCTCGGCGTAGGCCGAGAGCGTCCCATCGAGCGTGGACACGACGGCCTCGATTTCCTTTGCAATCTCTTCGAGGGTCGCGAGGTCTGGACCGGCCACCTTGATTCCGATCGGAGTCTTGATTCCGGTGGAGAGCATGTCGATGCGGGTTCGGATGGGCATCGTCCACGAGTTGGTCAGCCCGGGGAACCGGATCGCGCTGTCGAGCTCGCGGACGAGCTTCTCGCGGGTCATCCCCGGTCGCCAATCGGCCGGGTCTTTGAGAACGATCGTGGTTTCGATCATGGACAGGGGGGCGGGGTCGGTGGCGGTTTCGGCGCGGCCGACCTTGCCGAGGACCGATTCGACCTCCGGAAACTCGGCGATGATCCGGTCGGTCTGCTGGAGCAGCTCCCTGGCCTTGGTAATCGAGATTCCGGGGAAGGTGGTCGGCATGTAGAGCAGGTCGCCCTCCCACAACGGCGGCATGAACTCCGAGCCCATGTGCTGAAGCGGGATCCACACCGAGGCGATAAGCAGGACGGCGACGATGACGATCGGCCACCGGCCGCGCAGGGCGAGATCGAGGACCGGGGTGTAGATCGCTTTGAGCAGGCGCGAAAGCGGGTTGGCTCGCTCGCTCCGGATTCGGCCGCGGACCAGCCAGAAAATGAGCACCGGGATCAGGGTCACCGCGACCAGCGACGCCATCGCCACGGCATAGGTCTTGGTGAAGGCCAGGGGCCGGAAGAGGCGCCCCTCTTGACCCTCGAGGGTGAAGATCGGCAGGAAGGAGACCGAAATCACCAGAAGGCTGAAAAAGAGCGTCGGCCCGACCTCTTTTGCCGAGGCGAGGATGACATCGAATCTGGAGCCCTTGCCGCCGGCGTCCTCGAGGTGTTTGTGGGCGTTTTCGACCATCACCACCGATGCGTCGACGAGCACGCCGATGGAGATGGCGATGCCTCCGAGCGACATGATGTTGGCGCCGAGGCCCTGGACTCGCATGACGATGAACGCGAGCAGAATCGCCGCCGGAATCGAGACCACGGCGACGAAGGCCGAGCGGAAGTGGAAGAGGAAGAGGGCACACACCAGCGCGACGATGAGCGACTCCTCGATCAGGGTTCGTTTGAGGGTGTCGACGGCGCGATCGATGAGGCCGGTCCGGTCGTAGGCGACCTCGACGGTGACGTCTTCCGGGAGCCCCTCCTTCAGCTCGGCCAGACGCTTATTGACCCGATCGATGGTGGACCTGGTGTCGGCGCCGGAACGGACCACGATGATTCCGCCGACGGTCTCGCCCTCGCCGTTCCAGTCCGCGAGGCCGCGCCGGATCTCGGGACCGATGGTGATGCGGGCGACATCGCGGAGCAGAATCGGGGTCCCGCCGGGGCCGAGACCGAGCGGGACGGATTCGAGATCGCGAATGTCGCGGATGTAGCCCAGGCCCCGGACCATGAACTCGCGCTCGCCGGTTTCGACAAGCCGCCCGCCGACCTCGCGGTTGGATCGCTGAACGGCAGTCTTGATCTGGCCGAGGGTGATCCGGTGGGCGCGCAGCTTGATGGGGTCGACCTCGATTTGGTACTGGCGGACAAAGCCGCCCAACGAAGCTACCTCGGACACCCCCTCGACCGACATCAGACCGTATCGGAGATACCAGTCCTGCAGGCTTCGCAGCTCGTCGAGCGGACGGGTGGGCGAGTTGAGGACATACATGAAGGCCCACCCGACGCCGGTGGCGTCGGGTCCCAGTCGTGGAGTGACACCGTCCGGGAGGTTGCTGCCGAGCCCGTTGAGGTACTCGAGAACCCGCGACCGCGCCCAGTAGAGGTCGGTGCCGTCTTCGAAGATGACGTAGACGAAGCTGAATCCGAAATAGGAGTAGCCGCGAACGGTCTTGGCGTGGGGAACCGACAACATGGTCGTGGTGATCGGGTAGGTGACCTGGTCCTCGACGACCTGCGGCGCCTGGCCGGGATACTCGGTGTAGACGATGACCTGGACATCGGATAGATCCGGGATGGCATCCACCTGGATGGTCCGGGCCGACCAGACCCCGCCCATAATGGCGAGGATGGTGGCGACGACCACGAGAACCTGGTTTCGCAGCGACCACTCGATGAGTTTGGCAATCATGGCTCGAACCTCAGTGTCGGTGCGGGCTGCGGGCGGCGAGCAGCGAGCCGATGGCGGCGCGGAGATTCGACTCCGAATCAATGAGGAACTGTGCCGAGACTACGATTTGGTCGCCGTCCGAAAGCCCGTCGACGACCTCGACAAAGCCGTCGGCTTCAGCGCCGAGGACAATCTCGCGGGGCGCGAACCGGCCCTCTCCGAGCGCGACCACGGCGATGTTGCGCCTGCCCGAGTGGATCACGGCCTGCGACGGCACCGTCAGAGCGTCGACGGCCTCCAGCGGTGCGAAGTTCACGGTTGCGAACATCCCGACCCGAAGCCGGCCCGAGGGGTTGGGCACCTCGAGCGTGAGCGTGACGGTGCGGGTCTCGGGTGAGACCTCGGGCTCGATGTAGCGGACCCGTCCCGAAAACGCCTCGCCGGGCAGGTAGTCAAAGGTCACCTCGGCCTTCGACCCGATGTCGAGCCAGGGGAGCTGGTGTTCATAGACCTCCGCTCGCAGCAAGAGGCTGGATAGATCGGCGATGTGGAGGAGTTCCATGCCGGGAACGATCGCCATCCCGTCGAGGCCGTGAATCCGCTGCATCACCAGCCCGCCGGCGGGAGCGAAGACCGTGAGGGTTCGGTGGATCTTTCCGGTGTCTTCGATCTCGGCCACCTGTCGGGCCGGGATCTCCCAGTATTCGAGCCGGGTCCGGGCGGCTTCGACAAGGGCCTGGGCGCGTGCTCGGACATCCCCGGAGGAGTCGTCGAATCGCTGGGCGTAGCTCGCCGCCGCGATCAACTCGTGCTGGGTCTGCACGAGTTCGGGCGAGTAGACCTCGAAGAGCGGATCACCGCGGCGCACCGGCTGACCGACGTAATTGACGAACACCCTCTCGATGAACCCGGAGTACCGGGTGGTGATGGAGACCATCCGTTCCTCGTCGTAGTCCAGGCTGCCCACTGTCGAGATCCGGCGGGACAGGTTCCGGCGTTCCACCGGGGCGAACCGGACGTTCATCTTCTGCACCACCGAGCGGTCGATGACGACCTCGGGTCCGCTCTCGGCTGCGGGCCGAGCGCCGTGCTCCGCGTGCGGACCGGCGCCTTCGGCCGGGACCAGGTCCATCCCGCAGATCGGACATTCGCCGGCCTCGGGTTCCGCGATGACCGGGTGCATTGGGCAGGTCCAGACCGTGACCGGGTCCACGACGCCGGTGGGGGTCGGTTCATGTTTGAGCGGCACCAGATCCATTTGGCAGATGGGGCAGGTGCCCGGGTGGTCCTGGATCACATTGGGGTGCATCCCGCAGGTCCAGAGCTGCGTCTCGAGGGCGGCTTCACCAAGGTGCTCGGTGTGATCCGCGGTCGATCCTCGGAGCCGTTCGTCGAGCCCGTGGAGATTGAGCGGATCGAGCAGGAGAAAGGCGGTGAGAACGACGCCCACGACGAGGCCGAGCATGGTCCCGATTCGCGTCGAACCGGCGCTCGCAGATTGATCGGGCTGTGTGTTTTTCATGACCGGCCTCCGTGCAGCGAGGGAATGGACTCTCCGACGGCGCCCTCGAGAGCGATCAGCGCGACGGCGAGGTCGGCGCGACCGCGGGCGGCGCTCAGCCGAACATCGAGAAGCACCCGTTCCGCCTCGAGCAGAGCGAGCGCGTCGACCCGACCGGCGGCGTAGGCGGCCTCGGCCGAGGCGAGGGCCTGTTTGCTCTGGATGGGAAGGACCTTTTCCAGCAACGTGAGGCGGCGTTCGATCTCCGGGATTCGACCTTCGAGCGCCTCGAGCTCGCGCTCGATGCCGGCGATGGTGGTCCGGCGCGACGCTTCGTCGGCCAACCGGAGCTGGGTGGTCGCTTCGACCTTCGCGTTGGTGGCGGTCGTCCACAGCGGGATGGTGACGCCGCCGCTGATCCCGAGGACATCACGGCCGTTGCCCGGAACATCGACATCGGTGCGCTTGTCGACATAGGCGTAGGTCAGCCCGACGCTGAAGTCGGGCGAGCGGTCCCTGGTTGCGAGCTCGGTCATGCCCGCCGACCGTTGGATCCGCGCTGCGTCCGCCTCGAGCTCGGGTCGGGATGCCAACGCGGTGAGGCGCAGCCGGGTCCAATCGAGCTCCGCCGACCGAATCGGGGGCTCGGGGCTGCACCCGATGGAGGCGCCGGGCCGTTCACGCAACCGGTTGAGCTCTGCCGCGATGCCGGCGCGCCGCTCATCGAGCTCGGCCTGCCGGGCTTCGAGGCGGGTCATTTCGGTCTGGAGTCGGATCGCATCCATCTGCAGCCCGGCCCCCGAGGCGTAGCGCGATCGGGCGAGCTCCTCGAAATTGCCGAGGGTGGCGTGGTCGTCCGACAACACCCGCCGGGCCTCGTCGAGATAGCCCATTTCAACCATCAAGCGCCGGGCCTCGCTGATGAGAGCCAGACGCAGCGCCTGAAGCTGGGCTGAGAGCTCCTGTCGGTCGAAGCCCGCCACCGTCTCCCTGATGCCGCGTTTGCCGCCGCCGGGCAGCTGCTGGCTCAGACGAGCCGCGAATCGCTGCGGTCCGACCCTGGTTTCGGGAGGCAGCGCGAACGCCGTCACTTCGGCCTGAGGATCCGGGAGCTTGCGGACCGACACCGTCCGCTGCGACGCCGCCGCGATTCGGGCCGTGAGCGCGGCAACCTCGGGGTTCCGGTCCAGGACGTCGAGCAGGAGCGCCCGCAGATCCGCATCCGGGATCCCGGCGACGATTCGGTCAGCCGGCCCCGGTTCGATGTGTGCGCGTTGTTGATCGTCTCCGTGACTGACGGCGGCAACCGCCAGCAACGAGAGAACGCCGATGATCCGGTACGAAAGAGCCTTCATGATCTGATCCTCTGTTTTTGGGCGCGACAACGCCCGACCGCGATTCGCTTCGGCGAATCGTCGTCAGATCAGAAAGCAGCAAACGAGAAGAAAGACTGGTGGGGGAGGGTGGGTCCGAACCCGCGCTTGTTCGGCGCGGGCGTGGGCCTCGAAAGAAAGACCGAGGAGACGTCGGTCGGTCTTCAGCACCATCGATTCGGCGTCGTCGGACGCGGTCGGCACGGTCGAGACGACGGCTTCGGCCGGGGTTGACGAGGAGTGGATGCAATCGCAGCCATCCGATGTTTCGTTCCCGATCCCGGGCTCGGGAGCTTCCATCTTCGAGCAGCACGTCGAAATCGGCTCGGACGCCGGTTCGACGCAACAGGAATGTTCGGTCGCCGCGGTCAGCGCGCAGCCATCCGAACCGGGGGAGAACCCGGTGAGCACAACGGCCGCGATGCCGACGATGACGAGTGCATATCTGCGCATCTACTCAATCCTATTCGATTTCAACGCCGTTGGTTACCGATTCTATTCTCCTGAGCGCCGACTATTCGCTCGAGTTTTCTCGAGATCACCAGCCGGAAAGGCAAGAAGGTGGTCTTGCGGACTCCCGTGTGCTACTTTTCACACGGTGCCCCCGACGGGCCCGAAAACTCAATTTCGGAGATGCTCATGGCGCTGATCAAGCCCTTCCGAGCGTGGCGGCCGAGGCCGGACAAAGCCGAATTCGTTGCCAGCCCGCCGTACGATGTTCTTTCGAGCGACGAGGCGCGGGAAGTGGCGGGGTCGAACCCGCTGTCCTTCCTGCACGTGGTCAAACCCGAGATCGATCTCGATCCCGGGGTCGATCTCTACTCCGATGCGGTCTACGCAAAGGGCGCGGAGAATCTCCAGCGGCTCAAGGACCAGGGAGTGCTGATCCGCGAGGAGAGGCCGGCGCTCTACCTCTACCGTCAACGGATGGGCGATCATGTGCAGACCGGGCTGGTGACCGGCGCGAGCATCGATGAGTACGAGGCCGATCTGATCAAGAAGCACGAGCACACGCGCCGGAAGAAGGAAGACGACCGGACCCGGCACGTCGAGGCGCTGAACTCCAACACCGGTCCGGTTTTCCTGACCTATCGGGCGCGGCCCGAGATCGACACGCTGGTGAAGCGCCTCACGACCGGCGACCCGACCTACGATTTCACGGCTCCCGACGGCATCCAGCACGTGTTGTGGGTCGTGGACGAACCGGCTGACGTCGAAGCGCTGGTGGCGGCCTTCGCGAAGGTCGGCGAACTCTACGTCGCCGACGGCCATCACCGCTCGGCGGCGGCGACCCGGGTTCGGGCGCTGCGCAAGGCGCGAAACCCCAACCACACCGGCGACGAGGCCTACAATTTCTTCCTCGGTGTGATCTTCCCGCACGATCAGATGTTGATCATGGACTACAACCGGGTGGTCAAGAATCCGGTCGGTATGGATCGGGACACCTTCCTGGCCAGGGTCAAAGAGGTTTTCGAGATTGCGCCCTGCCCGGCGCAGAAACCGACGTCCGCCCGCAGCTTCGGGATGTACCTCGGGGGCAACTGGTTCCGTCTGCAGGCCAAGAGCGGGAGCTATCCCGCCGATGACCCGGTTGAGAGTCTCGATGTCGCCATCCTGCAGAACAACCTGCTGGCGCCGGTCCTCGGCATCGGCGACCCTCGGAGCGACGAGAACATCGATTTCGTCGGTGGTATCCGCGGGCTGCAGGAACTCGAGAAGAGGGTCGATTCAGGTGAGTGGATGGTGGCCTTCGCCCTCCATCCGACCGCGATCGAACAGCTCTTCGCGGTGGCGGACGCGGGCAATGTCATGCCGCCGAAATCGACCTGGTTCGAGCCGAAGCTCCGCTCCGGCCTGATTGTGAGACCCTTGGACGACTGATCAGCCGCCGGCGGGCGACGGGTGATCCATCGAGGAGGCAAGATGAAGATTCTGATTTCCGACGCATTCGATCCCTCCCTTCCGGAGAAGCTCGCCGCTTTTGGCGAGGTCACCGACGACAAGGACCGGCTCGCCGAAGTCGATGTCGTGCTCGTCCGGTCGAAAACCAAGTGCCGCAAGGACTATATCGACCAGGCAACCAATCTTCGACTCATCATCCGGGGTGGTGTCGGGCTCGACAATATCGATGTCGAGTACGCGCGGTCCAAAGGCGTTCAGGTCTTCAACACCGCCGAGGCATCGGCGGTGGCGGTCGCCGAGCTCGCCTTCGCTCTGATGATTTCGGTGCCGACCCGGCTCGTTGAAGGCCACCTCGGGATGACCCGGAAGGAGTGGCTCAAGAAACAACTCAAGCGGACCGAGCTCATGGGCAAGACCCTGGGACTCTTCGGCGCCGGTAACATCGGCACCGAGCTCGCTCGTCGCGCGATCGCTTTCGGGATGCGGGTGATCGCCTACGACCCCTTCCTCAAGAGCCACGAGGCGGTGGACCTCGTGAGCATGGAAACACTGCTTGCCGAGTCCGACTACATGTCGCTGCACGTGCCGCTCACCGACGAGACCAGAGGGATGATCAACGCCGAGACCATCGGCCGGATGAAGGAGGGCGTGGTGATCGTCAACACCGCCCGCGCGGGCTGTGTCAATGAGGTCGATCTCAAGGCCGCCCTCGAGTCCGGTGCCGTGCGTGCCTACGCCACCGATGTCTTCGTTTCGGACCCGCCGCCCGATGACTGTCTTCTCTACCAAGCCCCCAACGTCATCATGACCCCCCACCTGGGAGCGTCGTCGAAGGAGAACATGCTGCGCATCGGCGACGTCGTTGTGCGGATCCTCGAAGATTTCGCCCATCAGACCGCCTAGTCAGCCCGATTCCACGGAGGATGCCATGAGCCGTACCTGGAACTTCTACGCCGGACCAGCGACCCTTCCCGTTTCCGCCATCGAGCGGGCCAAAGCCGATCTCCCCGATTGGGAGGGCACGGGAATGTCGGTCATGGAGACCTCACACCGATCCAAGGAGTACGACGCCGTCCACTACGGCGCCATGGGACTCATGGCGGAACTCCTGGGCCTCGACGACGACCACCAGGTGCTCTTCATTCAGGGCGGCGCTTCGACGCAGTTCGCAATGGTCCCGATGAACTTCATCCCGCCCGGAGGCTCGGCCGATTACGTCAACACCGGCACCTGGTCGGCCAAGGCTCTCAAAGAGGCCAAGATCATCGCCGACGGGCGGGTGGCGGCGACATCCGAACCCGATGGATTCACCCGGATCCCGCGGCGGGATGAGTACGATCTCGACCCAAAGGCTGCCTATGTGCACATCACCAGCAACAACACCATCAGGGGAACCCAGTTCCACGAGTTCCCGGATGTCGGAGCCACGCCGCTCGTCGCGGACATGTCTTCGGATTTTCTGTGGCGGCCGTTTGACGCGAACCGTTTCGCTCTCATCTACGCCGGCGCGCAGAAAAACATCGGACCGTCGGGGGTGACCGTCGTCATCCTCAAGAAGTCGTGGCTCGCACAGGCCAACGAAAACATCCCGACCATGCTGAAGTATGCGACCCACTCGGCCAAGGACTCGCTCTACAACACCCCGCCGACCTTCGCCATCTACATGGTGCGCAATGTGCTCGAGTGGGTGAAGGAGCAGGGCGGACTTGCCGGTATGGAGCAGAGGAACCGCGCCAAGGGCGATCTGCTCTACGGCGTGATCGGCGCACACCCCGATTTCTACCGCTGCCCGGTCGAGGCCGACAGCCGGTCGTACATGAACGTCATCTGGCGGCTGCCGTCGGAGGAGCTCGAGGCCAAGTTCGTCGCCGAGGCCCTCGCGGCCGGCATGTGCGGGCTGAAAGGCCACCGGTCGGCCGGCGGCTGCCGGGCGTCGATCTACAACGCCATGCCCATCGAGGGCGTCGAGTATCTGGCCGATTTCATGACCCGATTCGCCGCCGCGAATCGCTGAGCCCTATTCGGGCGGCTGCTCGTCCAGCCGGCTGCCGAAGATCGTGTTCGCCCGGTTTTCGATCAGGGTCGCGGAAGCGTCAGGCCTGATGGTCGGGTCGAGATCGACGTGGTGCGCCGTCAGACTGGGGAAGTGGTCCCTGAGATAGTCCCTGAGGGTGACGTTGGTCGGGCCGTAGCCCTCATGATAGAGGTGGTACTCGAGGGCGTAGCCCATGTCGGCGGCGGTCTGGAAGCGATCGGCCGGGTCTGGTTGGAGCGCCCGGTCGACGATGGCGGCGAGATCCTCGGGGACATCGGGCCGGGTCTCGATCAGAGGTTTGGGATAGGACATCCCGAGCCGATGGAGGCGCTGAAGCGACCATGCGCCGCGGGACGGCAGCTCGCCTGTCAGCAGCTCGTGGGTCAGGACGCCCAGTGCATAGACATCGGAACGGGCGTCGGTCGGCTTTCTGGTGGCCTGTTCGGGCGGCATGTACTCCAGACGCCCGACGAGAAGTTCCTCATCCTGCTCCATCACTTCCCGTGCCTTCGCGATCCCGAAGTCGGTGACCTTGACGACCCCCTCGTAGTTCAAGAGCACATTCTTCGGCGAGATGTCGCGATGGACGATGCCGAGCGGAAGGCCGTCACGGTCCGTCCGCTGGTGGGCGTAGTCGAGACCCCGGCAAACCCGACTCGAGATGAATGCGCCGAGCTCGGTGGGGAGGGGAAGACCCTGGTCGAGGTGGGCGCGGATGAAGACCTCGAGATTGAGACCGTCGACATACTCCATGACGATGTAGTAGTTGCCGTCGGCAAGCCCGAGGTCGTAGACCTGGACGATGTTTTCGTGGACGAGATCGGCGACGAGTTTGGCCTCACCGATGAAGAGTCGGACGAACTCCCGGTGTTCGGCGTATTTTTCGAGGATGGTCTTGACGGCGACGGTCTTCTGAAAGTCGACCGCGCCGAGGAGGACGGCCTCGTAAACCGATCCCATTCCGCCGTCGGCGATGTGCCGCAGGATCCGATAGCCGCGTTCGCTGCCGATATTCTCCGGTTTCATCGCCACAGCTTAACCCACACCCGTGGGGAGCCGAAAACGGGATCTCCGCCGCGGTCAATCGAAGAGCAGGATGATGACCGTCAGGAGATCGTCGGGCCGCAGACGCCAGTCGCCGGTGACATCGCCGCCCGGCGCGGTGAGGTCGCCGCCGCCCGCTCCGACAACCGAGTCGCCGTCACCGTCGGTGAGCTCGGGAATCAGCGCGGAGAGATCGGCTGCGTCGGTGGTTCCGTCGAGATTCGTGTCGCCGCCCGGATCGCCGCAGTTGTCGAGAACGACCGTCGTCGGCACATATCCCCAACAACCGGTGCCGTCGTTGATGTCGACCCAGTAGGCGCCGGCGACGGGGGCGGCGATGGTCCGGGTGGTGGCGCCGGTGTTCCAGCGCCACGCACTGCCCGGAGCTGCGGTGAGGGTGACGCTGCCGCCGTAGCAGCTCCCGTGCTGTATCGTCGCCGCCGGCAGCCAACAACTGCCGACACTCACCGGTCTTGAAGTGGCATCGCTGCCGCTCTGGTTGGTGACGGTGAGCGTAACCGTATAGGTCGCGGGAACATCCCACGCATGACTCGGGTTCTCGACGGCGCTCCGGCCGCCATCTCCGAAATCCCAGTCCCAGAGACAACTGCCATCGCAATTGCCGTCAAACACGAAGTTGGTTGATTGACGGATCATTGGTGACTGAGGTGATGCGGCAAACGAGGCCACGGGTTGGGCGATGGGGTTGCCGACCTTGACCCGGTGCGACATCGAGGCGGTTTCGTCAACGGTCTCGATCGTCACGCTGACGTCGAACCAGCCGTCGGCGCCATAGGTATGGGGCCACTCCAGACACGAGCCCCATACCGGTGGGCAGGCGTTGTAAACCCAGACACTGCCGTCCCCGAGATCCCAGGTTACCCGGGTGAACTCCTCCTCGTTCATCGCAGGCGTCACGGCCGCAACGTAGTGCACCAGCTGTCCGGGGTTGGGCTCGGCCGGCGTCCAACCGAACTCCACCGCCAGGGGCACGATCTCGATGACCTCGAAATCGGCGGTTGCGAGGCTGCTCTCGCCCGACGAGGGATCGGTGAGAAGGAGGCTTGCGGTGTGCCACCCCGGGGCGAGCCAGTTGCCGGGGATGGTGCAGCTCAGATCGCCCGGGCTCGACGGCGGCGGTCCTCCGTTGCACGACCCGAGGGCCTGGCCGTCGACCTGCCACTCGACCAACGGGGTCACCCCGATTGCCCACTGGGAGCCGAATCCCTCGATCTGCAGGTCATCGTCGGTCGACACCTGAGTGCTCGCCAACCCGATGGAGGCGACGACGCTGGCGGCGAGAACGGTGATGCAGTCGTCGGATGACCAGAGACCGCCGACGACGGCATGGGAGTAGTCGGCGACCAGACCGACGGTCCAGAGCCCCGGGCTGGACGGTGTGAATGAGGTCGTCGGGGTGGTCGACGTGGGCTTGCTGGGGATCGGGCCGCCCGGGGGGGTGATGAACCATGAGTAGGCACTTGGGTGTCCCTCACTGGCGAGACCCGACACGGTGACAGGTTCGTAAGTGAGGACCGTCAACGACGGCGGCGTTTCGCAGAAGACCTGGGCGCCAACCGACCCGGCGGCGGTTGTGAGCACGAGAGTGATGAGAAGAGGTGCCTGCAATCGCACGCGCGTACGTCTCCTTACATCCTCGATGATAGTCATGGCGGTGGCGGCGATGGGTGACGGGGATCACTCGCCGCTTCAGGTGGTTAGCCCGAAGCATTCACCAGGAATCTGCTGCGGCCGACGATGCGTCCGCGCCTCGCCGACCTCGCGACGAATTCTGATGAGCACATCGGGTCGGCAACCCGCTGCGACGCCGCCGACCGGCCGGACTCAGGGGATTTCGAGAACGGGAACGAAGATCGCGTCGCCCGAATCCGAATCGATGACAGACCCATAGGCGAAAAAACCGCCGGTGCCGGAATAGGAAGCGATTTCTATCCGTGCGTTGAACTCGCCCGGGACCCCGAAAAAGGTGAAGATGTCGTTGATCTGGATCGATTCCCATGGTCCGAGGGTCATTCTCGCGGCCGAACCCAGGGGCCGACCGAGGGCATCGAAGAGCCGGATTTCGACCTCGACTGTCGTGCCGCCGGTTTCGAGAATCCCGAGGTTGCTGCGGGACTTCGCGTCGGCGTCGAGATGCAGAAGGACGCCGTTTCCGTGCAGGCCCTGGTTCGGACGGATTCCGGGTACGTACTGGCCGTAGGTGCCGTTTGAGCTGAAGTTCGCGGTCCGAGATGTCGCGCAGAGAGCCGCCGGCCCTTCGCGGGGGACGAGCCTCAGTGACCCCGCGACGCCGCTGAAACCGAAGAAACCGCCGACCACATCGTCAATCGTCAATGCCTCGCCCGGTTGGAGTTCGAAACCCTCCACAACCGGAGGAAGCCCGAGGGCGCCTTGAAATCGAAGCTCGGCGTCGATGTGGAGGGAGAAGCTGCTGTGGTTGAGAACCCGGATGTCGCTCCGCCACTCGGTGCCGGCCTGGCCGGGCTTGTTGGCGACAACCGGGATCAAGAGGTAGGGGGTGACCTCGACGATTGTGCCGGTGACAAAAACGGCGTCTCCAGTGCGATTGTCGATGGTCGACCCGTAGGCCGTCACCCGCCCTGCTCCCTGGACCACCGCGACCGCGACGTAGGGATCGGATCCGGGCGCGGCTCGGCCATCGGGCAGAACGCCGTTGATCTGGATATTGGCGTGAGGCTCGATGTCGTGGAAGGTGGATGATCCGATGGCGACACCGCTTTGGCTGTCGAGGAGAGTGACGGCGACCCTGGCCGGGTGGCCGGTGGTCTCGGTGAATCCGATGTTGACCCGGCGGTCGAGCCCAGGGGTGGGAAGCACGATCAGTGCGGGTTCGCCGGCTCCGGTGGAATGATCGTCCGCAACCGTCGCCGGCACGAACTGCCCGTAGGTCCCCGATACGCTGGTTGTGTAGGTTCTCGAGGTTCCGTGAACCACCGTTCCGGCGGCGTCTTGAACGATCAGGCTGCCGTGTGCGGCATCGAGTCCGAACCGTTTCTCGACGATGTCATCCAACGCGACCGCCGACCCGTGCGGCACGATGACGTCGGTCTGCCGAGGGCCCGCGCCGGCCTCGCCCGAAGGTGGAATCAGGAGGAGACGGACCTCGGCCTCCATCGTAGGTTCGGCATTGAAGAGACGCACATCCGAGCGCCAGAACGTGTTCTGTGCGCCCTCGGAGTGAGCCACCACCGGGTAGATCATGGTGGTGCCTTCGAACGGCGGCTGCGACGGCTCCTGCACCTTCAGGGCCCAACCGTTGAGGTTCGGTCCGTCGTCGGGTTCTTCGGGGACGCGGTGGTCTTCCACGGTCAGCGTCCAGGTGCCTCGAATCGGCAACCCGGCAAAGCGGCCGAGACTCTGAACCGGTTCAAGATCATCCGGATAGGTGCCTGCGATGCCGCCGAACCCGAGGCCGTATTCGTGCAGGACGACCTCGGTCCCTCCCGGAGCGCTGAGAATGATCCGGAGGAATTCGGGTGCCGGGTGAACGAGATCGACGAGGACCTCGAGGTTTCCTACGACCCCGTCCTGATCGATGGAGATCGAGGAGACCGTGGGATCAAACGGTCGGGTCCGGATGGGCACAACGAAGTCCGCAGAGACAAACACCTCATCGGCGGCATTCACCGCCGCAACCAGATCGATGATGGGTCGGATGAGACCGTTCTTGTCGTCCATGGTCGGCCGCCCGGTGGCGGCAAGGAGAAATTTGGTTTTCTGAGGAGCATCGTCGGGCAGGGCCTGTGCGAGCAGAGCTGCCGCGCCGGTCACATACGCGGCGGCGCCCGATGTTCCGCCGAAATCAACGGTGACGCCGTTAGCGGCCGCCGCCTTCAGGTACTCCGACGGGGCGATCAGATCGAGATAGGGACTTGAATTCGAGTAGCACGCAACGGCCCGCTTCCATCGGAAGCTGTCGTCACACAAATCGTGGCACTCGGGGTCGAGGCAGAAATGGTAGGGGACCGATCCGGGATCGACGTCCCAGGCGGAACCGACCGCGATGGTCCCGGTGATGCAGGCCGGAACATTCATCGCATTCGTGTAGCCGCTGTTCCCGGCCGCAGCGACAACCGTGATTCCGGCCTCGGTCGCCGCTCTGATCGCTTCCGAGTAGGCCAGATTCGAGTCGTCACAGGGCCCGGTGAATTCACCGCCCCCGAGTGAAATGTTGATCGCAGCGAGACGGTAGCCGTCTCCGTGACGGCGGAGAACCGCGTCTTCGATGGCCTCGATCACCGCGCCGGTGGTCGCGATCCCGCATTCGGCATCAGCGGTCACCTTGTAGGCGAGGATCTTGGCTGCAGGGGCAACGCCTCCCGCGAACCGACGATTCGGGCTCCACTGATACGAGGACCCGGCAGCCACCGAAGCGACTGCGGTGCCGTGGCCGATGCAGTCCATGGGATCCTGGTCGTGGTCGGCGGTGTCGAGTCCGAACACGATCTTCGCATTCGGGATCTGTCCGCCGCCGAGGGTCGGATGGAGATAGTCGACACCGGAATCGATGATCGCGACGGCGGTTCCTTCGCCGTCAACACCGAACTGGTGGAGGCTGTCGGCGCCGATCAGATTCAGCCCTTCGAGGGTTTGGAGCGTCAAGCGTCGATCGGGTTCCACCGACTCCACTTTCGGGTTGCGAAGGAGTTCTGCCAGGCCATCGGCTGTAACCACAGCTGTGACCGCCGGTTGGAGACGAAAACGGCGCACCACCTTGAAATCTCGGCTCGAGAGGGTGTCGGAAACCTCGTGGATCGCTGCGGCAACGGCCTCTTCGACCGCCCGCTGGCGGCGCCGGTCGACGGCGCCGGGTTCGTGACCGAGGGCTTCTTTCGCACCGGCGCCGGCCGCGAGATGCACGATGACCTGCTGATCCCGGCCGGCGGCAAAGGCCTGGGCAACCTCCGGCGCCAATTCGGCACTCAGAGTCAACCCAGTCGTGCCGGCGCTGCCGACAAGCAGCGCGGCGACGTGCGCCAGGAGTGGGCGCGCAGATGGTCGGATCACTCTCGGCATGCCTCCGGACTCGACCCGCAACCCCCGGATCCTGCGATCAATGGCGAGAATCCGCCAAACCGGTCCGCTCGTATCGCTGACCCGCCGGGGGGTCGTAGGTTCTCGGGGTAAGACCCCATTATACAGCACGGCGCGGCGGTACGGGGTCCGCGACCGTGCGGTAGTATGACCGTTGTGAAACGGCTGATCATTGCTGATG
>JAHECW010000002.1 GCA_024641545.1 Acidobacteriota bacterium | reverse complement strand
CTCGGTCACCGTCCCCACCGTCGAGCGCGGGTTGCGCGAGGTGGTCTTCTGTTCGATGGAGATCGCCGGCGACAGTCCTTCGATGGTGTCGACGTCCGGCTTCTCCATCTGGTCGAGGAACTGGCGGGCGTAGGCCGACAACGACTCGACATACCGCCGCTGGCCTTCGGCGAAGAGGGTGTCGAACGCGAGCGACGACTTGCCCGATCCCGAGACCCCGGTAATCACCACCAGGCGGTCGCGCGGGATGGTGACATCGATGTTGGCGAGGTTGTGTTCGCGCGCGCCCCTGATGACGATGTCGTCGCGCATCAGGCGCCCGTCGCTGTCTGGTCGCGGTCGTGTCTGGCCATACCTGCCCTCGTTCGCTCGTCGGACACCAGAGAGAACCCGCCCACGGCCGCCTTCGTTCCCGCCGCGGGGTGGTTGTTTTTATGTCTCGGTTATACTACCGCATCGGCGCGCTCGCGGTCTACTCGCGTTCCTTGACCGCCTGCTCGGCCTCACGGTCCAGGGTTCGCCGGCGCAGCGTTTCGCGCTTGTCGTGAAGCTGTTTGCCGCGGGCCAGCGCGATCTCGATCTTGATCCAGTTGCCGATCAGCACCACCGCCGTCGGGATCACTGCCAGCCCCTTTTCCTGCACCTTCGAGGCGAGACGCTCGATCTGACGCTTGTGCATCAGCAACCGCCGCGGGCGACGAGCTTCATGGCTCGCGTACCCGCCGTGCTCGTACGGGCCGATGTGACATCCCATGAGCACCGCCTCGCCGTTGGCAAAATGGACGTGGGCGTCGGTGAGATTGACCCTGCCGTCCCGGATCGCCTTGACCTCGGTGCCGCGCAGCTCGATCCCGGCGACCTCGTGCTCGAGGAAGTGATAGAGATGCCGGGCCCGGCGATTCTGCGCGATCACGCGGCGCTCGTCGTTCATGCGATCACCTTGGCGATGGCCTCGACCACCGCCGGATCGAACTGGTGCCCCGCCGCCCGCTGAAGGATCGCGAGCGCTCGTTCCTGGCTCACCGCCGGTCGGTAGCTGTTGGCCGCGGTGAAGAGGTCGAAGACCTCGGCAACGTGGACGATTCGTGCGAGGGCGGGGATGGCGGTGTTGGCCAATCGGTCGGGATAACCGTTGCCATCCCACCTCTCGTGATGGTGGCGCACCGCGTCGGCGATCTCGTCGAAGCCCTCGACCCGAACGATGCGGTCGCCGACCTCGACGTGCATGCGATAGGTTCGGCGATCCTCGGGGCCCGGCGTCGGGTGCATGTAGAGTCGGTCGTAGTCGAGCTCCCGCATCCCGACATCGTGCAGCAGACCGGCAAGAGCCGCCTCCTCCGTGGCCGATTCATCGAACCCGAGCACCCGGGCGATGGACCAGCACAGACGCGAGACGCCGAGGGAGTGCGCGACCAGTTCCGGATAACGGCGGTCGCCGGGTTGCAGCAGCCGACGGGCCAGCCCGCGCCGGGCGATCCGAAGACGGAACCGCTCCCGCGCCTCGGCGACGCGGCATCCAAGCCGCTCGAGGGTCTGTTTGGCCAGCGCCGGTTCGGCATCGGCGATGACCGAGGCGACGAGACAGCTGCCGGAGGCGGCGAGCAGGATCGATGTCCCGATGACCGGGTTCCGCGCGGCGCCGGCGGTGCCCGCCACGCGGTGGACTTCGGTCTTCCACGTCGCGGACAGCGGCACCGGGACCGATGCCTGACGCATGGCTTCCGCCTGGTGGGTGATGAGCGGATCCAATTCGACGGCGGGGGAGCCGGAGCGCTGGTGAACCAGGGTGGCGCCGGCGGTACGACTGGCGATGCTCAGCGCGATCGCCACCACGCGCGGATCGGCGAGCCCGTCGACCGCGGCGCCGTTGATCTCGTCAAACCCCGGTTCATCGAGGAGCGCCCGGGGCCCGTCGCCGGGATCGACCGGGGGCTCGAGCGCCGGGGTCGGCACCGCGGTCTTCACGGCCTCGGTCCCACCGGTGGGACCGTTGTCCTCGCCGTCCTCGCCGTCCTCGACCAACTCGGCCAACCGGACCGCGATCGAGCGCGACAGATCGAGATCTTCGACGACAAAGGGCCGCTGCCCTCCCTTGTCCCGAACATCGACAAAGCCGACCTGGCCGGCGCTGCCCACCAGCGGTACCAACATCAACCGGGCGGTTCCCGCAGCCGTGAGATAGCTCTCCAGTTCACCGGTTTCGCTGGGATCGTTGTAGAACCGGGGGTTTTCGCCAAAGGCCCGCACCATGCGGACGATGGGGTGATCGTCGGCAAAAGACTCCGACAACCGGTCCCGACGTCCGAAACCGTACTGGGTGGCGAGCGACCAGTTCCCATCGGTCGACTTCAGATAGAGGGCCGCCTTGGTGGCATGGACGTCGCCCATGAAACGATACAGGACCTCTTTGAAGGCTCGTTCCGTATCCGGCGCCCGGGATTGTAGTTGCGCGGTCATGTCCTCTCCTCGAACGGTTACTGATCCTCTTCCTCTCGTGCGCCCGGTCTCAATCGGCGTCGACCGGAACACCGAAGCATCCCTCCCGGATGCATTGCTTCCCTCCACACGGTAGCGCAGAAACTGACGCCTGACGCGTGCGTTCCTTCGCCGCGTCCTCCCGGTGGTAGAATCGGCCCACCATGCCTTTCGTGCTCGTTCTCCTGCTCGCAACGGGAATCGCCCTGCCCGATTCCGTCGCCCTCGAAGTGACCCGCGATCCGGCAACAGTCGAAGTCGGATTTCGCCTGCTCGCCGCGCTACCGGACGACGTCACCGCAGCCCTCGAGTCGGGCGCCGAGGTTCGTTTGACCTATCCCCTCCGAGTCCGGGCCAAACGCCGAGGATGGTGGGACCGCCGGCTCTTCACCGGCGAGTTGGTCAGTCTTGCAGCCTTCGACGCCGTCACCGGCCGTTTCAGGTGCCAGGTCGTCCTCAACGGTATCATCACCGCGTCCAACGAAGCGGAGTCCCTCGAGGAAGCCGTCGTGTGGTTGACCGAACCGCCATCGGTCCGAGTCGAGCTGCCGGTCGAGCGCCGGCAGGCCACCCTCAGGATTCGGGTCCGCGCGGTGTTCTCCTCCGGAACCACCTGGCTCATCTTCCCGACCCAGAACGCAACTCCCTGGAACGAGATCATCCTGGAACCGGTTGCCGAGCCCGAGGACGCCGAGTAGATCGTGGGCGCCCTGGTCCGCGCCTGGAATCGTCACCGCCGCGAGAACCGGTTCCTTCTCGGCGCCTTCCTGTTCTTGATGACCCTGAGCACCGGAGCCTACTATCTGCTCCAACGCGCCCAGAGCGTCTCCCCCGACGAGCTCACCAACCGCTTGCTGCTCTTCATTCTCTGGTACCTCGACATCTCGCTGATCCTCATCCTATCCTTCGTCATCGTTCGAAACGTCGTCCGCCTCGTGGCGGAGTGGCGGAGCGGCATCCTCGGTGGTCGTTTTCGCACCAAGCTGGTGCTGACCTATGTCGCCCTGACCTTTGTCCCGGTCATCTTTATCTTTCTCATCGCCACCAACCTTCTCCAGCGCTCCATCGATCGTTGGTTTTCTTCACCCGTGGAGGAGATTCTTCTGGTCGGGTCCGAGGTCACCATCGAGATCCGGAAGGAGGTCGAGGACCGGTTGCTGGAGCAGGTTGCCGTTGCCAGCGGCGAACTCCGGTCGAATCCGGACTCCCAGAGCCTGGCGCGGCTCCGAACCCTCCTCAGCGTCGATCTGGTGGCGATCTACGACGGACCGGATCTGGTCCAGGCGGTGACCGATCCCCGACGTCTGCCGGCCGCGCTACCGCCGCTCAATCTCGACGACCTCCCCGCCTCCGGCGTCCGCGCCACCCGCTGGCGGAGCGTGCTGCTGGTACGGGCGTGGCGTCCCATGGAAGACGGGTACTCCACCGTCGTGGTCGGCACCATTCTCCCCCGTCAGCTGCTCCAGCACCTCGATCGCGCCAACGCCGCGCACGTCGAGTTCCAAGAAATGAAATTGGCCCGCGGGATGGTCACTTCGACCACCATCCTCGTCTTCCTCGCCATCACCCTCCTGCTCCTTTTCGGAACCGTCTGGATCGGGCTCTTCCTCTCCCGCCGCTTCACCGAACCCTTGCTCGCGGTGGCGGATGCAACCCGCGGCGTCGCCGGTGGCGACGAGCTCGTCGAGGTCACCGTACCGGCGACGGACGAGATGGCGGTGCTGGTGGACTCGTTCAACGCCATGGTCCGCAGGGTCCGCGCCACCGAAGCCGATATCCGCGCGTCGGCCAACGAGATGGCCACCCTGTTGGCGGCCATCCCCACGGGTGTTCTGACCATCGCCGCCGACGGGCGCACCTTCCGACCCAACCCGGCCGCGGCGGCGATGCTGGGTCATCCCGAGTGGGCCGGCGATTGGCTCGAGCTCGACCGGCTCGGCGAGCCCGGTCTCGAGGAGCTGCACACCCCCCTGAGCGCCGGTCCGATCCGCGAAACCAGGTTTGAAGCCGATCTCGAATCCGGTGGGGCGATCCTCCACGTCGAGGTCACCATCACCACCCTCGCCGGTGGCGGGAGCGTCGTCGCGATGGACGACCTCACCCAGTTGGTCCGCGCCCAACGCCAGGCCGCGTGGAGCGAGGTTGCCCAGCGAATCGCCCACGAAATCAAAAACCCGCTGACCCCGATCCAGCTCGCCGCGGAACGGATCCACCGCCATGCCGGAAGGCTCGATCCGGCGCTCGGCGAAGTGGTTTCGTCCGGTTGCGACGCCATCGTCACCCAGGTGTCCGGGCTCAAGCAACTGGTGGATTCGTTCCGCGAGTATGCGCGGATGCCGACGGTTCGACCGCGTCCGGCGTCGGTCAATCGCATCCTCCGTGAAGTCTGTTCGCTGTACGACGGCGTCCGCGAGGGTTTGGCCATCGAGCTCGCCCTGCCGGACGAGGACCTGGTCGGCATGCTCGACCCGGTGCTGCTCAACCAGGCCCTGGTCAACCTTCTCGACAATTCCATCGCGGCCATCCCCGGCCCTGGAACCATCGCGGTTTCGGCACGGTCGGAGGCCCGCGATCTCGTCTTCACGGTCGCCGACACCGGCGTGGGTCTGCCGACCGAGGATACCGAGCTCCTTCTCCAGCCCTTCTACTCCACCAAGGGCCGGGGGTCCGGAATCGGTCTCGCCGTCGTTCACCGGATCGTCACCGAACACGGCGGCATGCTGAAAATCGCAAATCGACCCGAGGGCGGCGCGATCATCACGATCATCCTCTCCGGCGCCCTCATCGGCGAGAATATCGAACCTCTTTCGTGATCAAGATCGCACGGTCTTCGTTGACCGTGGGATGACCCACTTGCTACCATCGTCACGACATGTCATATCCAGGAAACTCTGGGCTCTCCGTACAAGCACAAGAGCGGGTCATGACGGCCTTCAAACAAGTGCTCACCAACCTCCAAGCCGGACAGCGCGAGGAGGCGATGATCGGCCTCGAGTTCGTGCTTCGCCTCGATCCGAGTTTCCACCCGGCGGCCCATCTCAAACGCCAACTCGCCGCGAGCCCGAAGGAGATCGATCTCGGGGACATTATCGCCCAACTGCAGGCGCCGACCACCGAGGCCATCAACGGTCTGCTCATCGAAGCGGTGGA
This sequence comes from Acidobacteriota bacterium, assembly GCA_024641545.1. Classification (GTDB taxonomy): domain Bacteria; phylum Acidobacteriota; class Thermoanaerobaculia; order Thermoanaerobaculales; family Sulfomarinibacteraceae; genus JAHECW01. The sequence continues at coordinate 72,836 of JAHECW010000002.1, read as the reverse complement.
CGACTTCAATTCGCGAGAATTCCTGGCCGCGAGAGAGAAGGTCGATAAGGTCCTGATCGATCTCCCCGGCCATCAGGAAGCCCGCGACCTCAGAGACCAGATAGACAAGGCCCTCAAGATCGAGGGCCAGGTCGGCCAGTTCCTGATCCAGGCCCGGGAGGCTCTCGCCAACGGCGACCCGCAGGAGGCGGCCAACTTCGTCATGATGGCCCAGGCCCTCGACCCGCACCACACCGGGATCGCCTCGACGCTCAAGGAAATCGACGAAACCGGAGGGCTCGCTCTGTCCCAGGAAGCGGTTGCAGAACCGTCGTCGGCGCCGCCCGTCGCCCAGCCACCGTCCCGGTCGGCCACCACGGGAGCGGAGTCGGAGGCCTTCTCGGCCGCCGCCTTCGACCCGGGACCACCCGCGGACAAGCCCGAACCGGAGTTCGAAGACGCGTTTGCCGTCGAATTCGACACCCAGGATCCTTTTGCCGATCTCATCGATTCCGAGGCGGTACCGTCGACGCGGGATTCCGTCCCGGCGTCCGAGTTCGGCGCCGGCGCCGGCGACGACGTGTCCTTCCCCCCGATGGACGACACCGCCGATCTCTTCGCCGCTCCACCCGGATATCCCGACACCGGCGACGCGACCGGCGCCGACCGTTTGGATTCCGGCGGCGGAAGAGACGTCGATGAGAATTCGATCGCCTCATCGATCCCGGGGTTCATCGAGCAGGGCCAGGCGGCGTTTGATCGGGGCGATCAGCCGCTGGCGATTTCCCTTTGGTCGCGGGTTTTTCTCATCAAACCGGCGCACCCCGAAGCCGGTCATTTGATCGAACGGGCAAAGAAGGCTCTCGCCGAGACCGAGGATCAGATCGCGACGCTGCTCGGGAAAGCGCGCGATGCTTTTGATGAGGGCGAGCACGACGCCGCCCGTCTGCTCATCAACAAGTCGCTGGCGCTGCGGCCCAACCATCTCGATGTCAACCTGCTCAAAGAACAGCTGGATCGAGAACAGGGCGTGGCATCCGCCAAACCACCGGCTGTCGAGCCCGCGGTCGCAGAAAAACACGAACCGGCGCCGGCGCCGCCGGAGCTCCCGGATCTCGATGATGACCTCTTCGGTGATCTCGCACCCGGCACGGACACGGTTGCCGCCCCCGTCGACCTCGCCGACGATCTCTTCGAAGACCACGACGACGATTTCGAGGGCTTCGAGGAGCTGTCGCTCATGGAGCGCCTCCGCAGCAGGCTCTCCATGCGGTGGCTGGCCATCGCCGGCACCGCCCTGGTCGTGGTCTTCGCCGGTGTCTGGCTGGGAGGCAGATTTCTTGCCCCGGAACCCGAGGTCGATGATTCGGCAGCCGTCAGCGAAGTCCTGGTGGCGGCCGATCGCCTCTTCAAGGAGCACAAGGTGGAGGAGGCTCTCCACCTGCTCCGCGAGTTTCCGTCGGCGGGTCTGTCGCGACAACGAATCGAGATGCGGATCGCCAAGTATGAGGAGAGCCTCGCTCCTCCGACCCCGACCCCGGTGCCCGAGGACGCCTCCCGCGCCCGGGCGATGCTCGACCAGGGCCTGTGGTGGTCGGCCTATATGGCCGCGGCCGACGGCCTCGTGGCGTATCCCGACGACTCGGGATTGATCGAAATCCGCCAGATGGTCATCGACAGCGAACCCGAGGCGCCGGCTCTCGAGGCCGCGCTCAAGACCCGAAACTACCGGACCGCGGTGAGCATCAGCGAAGATCTTCTTCAGCAATACCCGGGACAGGGAGACCTGAGGGTGGTCCTCGAGCGCAGCCTTTTCAACGCGGCGCTCGCCGAATCACGCGCCTACAACCTCACCGGCTCGGAAAACCACCTGACGCGGCTCCTCGAGCTCAAGCCTGACGACGAGGAAGCCGTTCGATTCCTCGAATTCGTCCAGAAGTACAAGGTCCGCGCGGCCGATATGCGACTCGAAATCTTCATCCGAAGCATGAACGAGCGATGAGATCCGACGAGGACTCTCCCGGCGAGCGCGCGATCCCGAATAACTGGGATGTGCTTCACGAATCCCCGCCCGATGAAGACCCTGTTGCCAGCCCTCCCCCGGACGCCGATGCGAGTGGTTCGCCCCCGACCCTCAACCTGCTCGCCTCCTCCTGGGCCGACGCCGTGGCTGCGCTCGGGGTCTGCACCGCCGCCCTCTTCGGTCTCGACGCCGCCGGACACAGCCCCTCACTGACCGCCCTACCCTGGGCAGTCGCCCTGGGTCTGCTGTGGTGGCTCGCCGCCGCCGCGGCGTCGATCATGATCCGGCAGGCGACGCCGGGGATGCTGCTTGCGGGCGTCGTTTTCAGCAACCGGGTGGCCCCGGTCCGGGTGGCGGCGGTGATCATCGCCGCCGCGGTGACGGCAGCGCTCATGGGTCTGCCGAACCTTCTCGGCCCCCGGCGCTCACCGCTGGCGCTCGCTGCGGCATCCCGGCTCGAGTCCATCCCGGCGACCTGAGTGGCCGGGGCTCGATTGCTCTCATCATCGGACGGCCCCCGGCTGCAGGGCACAACGCAATGATCGCCCCGGGACCATCGACATGCGCTTGAGCGTGGTCATTCCATCGTTCAACGAGGCCCGTCGACTCCCGTCGACCCTCATTGAGATCGTTCGCTTCCTCGAGGGTCATCCCCGGTGGCGGCCGGCCGAAATCCTGGTTGTGGATGACGGGTCGAGCGATGGCACCTGCGCGGCGGCGAGAGGGACCGTCCTGACCGTCGGCATCACCCTCCGCTGCCTGGTTCATGACCACAACCGGGGCAAGGGCGCCGCCGTCAGGACCGGTTTCGGCGCCGCCCGCGGCGAGGCCATCCTGCTCTGCGACGCCGACATGTCAACCCCCATCGAGGAGCTCGAAGTGCTGGCCGGAACTCTCGCCGGCGCGGTCTCCATCGGGTCCCGGGCCATCGACCGAAGCCGCATCGAGCGGCCGCAACCGAAGTACCGCGACATCATGGGTCGGGTCTTCAACCTCGCGGTTCGGCTGCTCGCGGTCCCGGGGATCCGAGATACCCAGTGCGGGTTCAAGCTCTTTCCCGGCGATCTCGGACGAAGCCTCGCCGCAGCGCAGCGGATCGACGGCTTCGCCTTCGATGTCGAGCTTCTCTTCCTGGCTCGGGCGGCGGGGTTCACAATCCGCGAGGTGCCGGTTCGCTGGCGCCACGTCGAGGAGTCTCGGGTCCAACCGGTGGTCCACTCCGCCGACATGTTCGCGGACCTCCTGCGAATCGGCTGGTGGCGGCTCACCGGTCGGGGGAGAGGGGGAGGATGACCCCGATCATGACCGGGGAGCATCCCTCTCGGCCGTCGTGGCTGGAGGAGCCGTTTCTCGAACACCTGGAATTCGAGCGGAATCTCTCGCCGGCGACCCTCAAGGCCTATCGCCGCGAGCTCGCTCGTTTTGTCGATCATGCCGCCCGATCCCACCCCGGCCCGCGGTCCGTCAGAACATCCGATATCCGGGACTGGGTCGCCGATTTGTGGCAACAGCGGCTGCAACCCCGATCGCTCGAGCGGGCTCTCTCGAGCATCCGCACGTATTTCAGCTTTCTCGTGGCCGAAGGCGTCGTCGAGGCCAACCCGGCCATCACCGTCCCGCTTCCGCGAAAGCAGCACAACCAACCGGAGGTGGTCGACCGATACGCCATCGAGGGCCTCCTCGAGTCGTTTCCCGACACTCCCGCCGGACGCCGCGACCTGGCTCTGGTCGAGCTGCTCTACGGCGCCGGTCTCCGAGTCGGCGAACTCGTCTCGTTGGACCTCGATGATCTCTCGTTGTCGGACCGCCTCGTGCGGGTCAGTGGGAAGGGGCGAAAGGAGCGCATCGTTCCCTTCGGCCGGCGCGCGGCCGAGGCCGTGCGCGGGTATCTGCCGCATCGCGCCGGGTGGCGGGGACCGCGGGAGGGCGATGCCGAGCCCCTGTTCGTCAACCAGCGTGGGGGCCGCCTCTCCGATCGCTCGGTTCGGCGGATTCTCAACGCGGCCGTGCGGCGCACGGCGGATCTCCATCGACTTCATCCGCACGCTCTGCGGCACGCCTTCGCCACCCATCTCCTCGAGGCGGGAATGGACCTGCGGGCAATCCAGGAACTTCTCGGACACAGCTCGCTGGCAACGACCCAGATCTACGCCGGCGTCGACCTGGCCCATCTGATGTCGGTGTACAAGAGGAGCCACCCGCGGGCAGGTTCGGGGGAGGAGTGAGGGGTTGGCGGTTCGGGGTTGGCAGTTCAGCCGGAAGTGTCTCCGACTCCTCTCCTCACGCTACTGCTCCATCTGGTTGACGGGTTCGGCGACAAGCACCCGACTGTGGTGGCGCCTGCCCCGGATCACCCATGTCCGGCCGCCGTGGTCGAAACACGAACCGGAAGCGGGATGCGCCATGTCGAGCACGACCACGGCGGCATGGCTTCCGTCGTCGGCGATCACAATGGTCTTGGGTCGATCCGGATTCGGCAGCCACGCTCCCGGGCTCAGCGTCTGTTTGATGTTTCGCATGCTTGATCCTCCCGTCGTCCCCTCGTCATAGATGTAGACGATCGAGCAGGCGAAAAAGTTCAATTCTTCTGCGTGACCCGGGTCACACGAGCGACGCTCCCCATGCCGCGACCGCGCCCAGGGCGCCCTCGGCCTGGGCCGCCCGGCGTTGACTTTTGTTCCGGATGGACCGCATTTCGGGCGGACAGGCGATCAGGCCCCAGGTGATGTTGGCGGGCTGGAAGCCGTCCGGGGCCCGCCCGGTGAGGTGGCGCACAAGGCCTCCGAGCGCGGTCACCGGCGGCGGCGCCTGCGGTTCGCGGCCGGCGAGCTCCGCCGCCAGGGTCCGGGCCGCCATGAGACCCGTTGCGGCCGATTCAACATAGCCCTCGACGCCGGTCATCTGACCCGCCAATCGAATTGTGGGGCGCTTGACGAGCCGAAGCAGCCCATCGAGATGGGTCGGCGCGTTGACGAAGGTGTTGCGGTGGATCATGCCGAGCCGCACAAAGCGGGCCCCCGCCAACCCGGGCAGCGTCCTGAAGACACGTTTCTGCTCGGCCTGGGTGAGCTTTGTCTGAAAACCCACCATGTTCCAGTGCTCGGCGGCAAGGTTGTCCTGCCTCAGTTGGACCACCGCCCACGGTTGCCGCCCGCTGGCGGGATCCACCAACCCGACCGGTTTCATAGGCCCGTAGCGAAGGGTGTCGATCCCCCGCTCGGCCATGACTTCGACGGGCAGACAGCCCTCGAAGTAGCGTTCATCCCGGGACTCGAACTCCTTGAACACGACCTTTTCGGCCGCCAGGAGTTCGCCAACGAACGTCTCGTAACCCTGCCGGTCGAGAGGAATGTTGAGATAATCGTCGCCGCCCTTGTCATAGCGCGAGGCGCGAAAGAGCTTCCCGTGGTCGATGGAATCCGACGCCACGATCGGGGCGATGGCGTCGAAGAAGGCGAGCGCGCCCTCGCCGAGGAAAGCCTCGAGTTCGCGGTGAAGCGCCGGGCTCGTCAGGGGTCCGGTGGCGATGATCGCCGGCCCGTCGGGCAATTCGGTGATCTCGCGGCGCTCGATGGTGATCAACGGATGCCCTTCGACGGCCGAGGTCACCCCGCCCGCGAAAAGCTCCCGATCCACCGCCAGGGCGCCGCCGGCGGGCACCGCCGCCGCCCGTGCGACCCGGATGATGAGCGAGTCGAGGACCTCCATCTCACGCTTGAGCAACCCCACCGCGTTACTGAGCACATCTCCCCGAAGCGAGTTCGAGCACACGAGTTCGCCGAGGCGATCGGTGGTGTGGACGGGGGTCGGCCGCAGCGGGCGCATTTCGACCAGGCGGACCCTCAAACCGGCTTCGGCGAGCTGCCACGCGGCCTCACTCCCGGCGAGACCCCCACCAACAACAAGGACTTCTGCATTCTTCATGCGCTCGTCGCCCTCCCGTAGCCCGCCCTCGGACCTCTCAACACAAGCGGCGAATCCAGTGGTCTATTCCTGCGGCAGGGTCGGTCGTCGCTGTTGAAAACTTCCGTCGCGGAGACGCTCCACCTCGCCGCGGAGCTCGAGCTCGAGGAGCGCGATGTGGACTTCGGACACGGAGAGCCCGGAGCGGGTCACCAGTTCGTCGGTGGTGACCCGTTCGCCCGCCGCCAGGTGCTCGAGCAGCGGGTGGCCGGCGGGCGGGGTCCCGTCGCCGGCCGCCGAACCGTGACCGATGGCGTCGAGCACATCCCGCGGTGTGAGCATGGGCCGCGCCCCGAGACACAACAGGGTGTTGGGGCCGACTGAAACCTCCGAGAGGATGCTCCCGGGCACCGCCAGGACCTCGCGACCCTCATCAAGGGCGAGTCTCGCGGTGATCAGGGCGCCGGATCGGGCGGCCGCTTCAACGACGACGACGGCCTGGGCGAGACCGGCGAGGACGCGGTTTCGTTCGGGGAAGTGGTGGGGTCGCGGCGGGGTTCCCGGAAGATATTCGGTGATCAGCGCACCACAGGTGGCGATGGCGGCTGCCAGTTCTCGGTGCTCGGGTGGATAGATGCGGTCGGGTCCGGCTCCCCACACCGCCCAGGTCGGCCCGCCGGCCGCGATGGCGCCCTCGTGGGCTGCGGCGTCAACGCCCCGCGCCATCCCCGAAGCCACAACCACCCCGGCCCGGGCGAGCTCCTCTCCCAGAACCCGCGCCACCTGCCGCCCATAGCTCGTCGCGCGCCGCGAGCCGACCACCGCCACGATCGGCGCCGGACGAAGCTCACCGCGAACAAAAAGGCCGAGCGGCGGGTCCGATGAATGCTCGAGCGCGCTCGGATATCCGGCATCACCGGGTACGAGCCAGCGCCAGCCCTCTCGTTTGACCGACCCGAGGACACGGGGCACCTCGTCGTCGAGCAACCGGGCGACCTCGGTCTTGAGCGCGGCCGGCGCCCGGGCCCAGAGCGCTCCATCCCTGCCCTCGTCGCCGGCGAGGATCTGCCGTGTCTTCCGCCCGCCCCCGGCCAAGAGGAGGGCAAGACGAAGGCGGGGTTGGTGGCTCTGTGTCGCCATCACCTCATGGTAACCCCGACCGGTTGTCGATGTCAGGATGCGCGGCGCCATCGCGGGCAGACCCAACCGGAGGTGGGGAACCACCACCATCGACGACCCGTCGCCCGCGGCAGCGGCGGCCTGGCGGGATCAGCCCGCCGGCGCGATCTCCTCGTCTCTCAGGTATACTCGCGGCATGGACTTCAGGGTTTTGGGAAGCTTCGGCGGAGACAGCCCCGACTGTCGAATGACGTCGTTTCTCGTCGATGGCGAGGTTGTCGTCGATGCCGGCGCCATCACCCGCGCCCTGACCATCAGCGAGCAACAGAAGATCCGCCACGTCCTCATCAGCCACACCCACATGGATCACACCGCGACGCTGCCGTTCCTCATCGAAAACATCTTCGGAACCCACCCCGAACCGGTGTCCATCTACTGCGCCAAGCAGGTCATGGGCGCGGTTCGCCGCCACCTCTTCAACAACGATACCTGGCCGGATTTCACCCGGATTCCGGATCATGTGGAACCGTCGGTTCGCTTCCAGGAGGTCGTCGCCGAGGAACCGTTCACCATCAGCGGTCTGCCCTCCGGCGACCTGGAGATCACTGCGATTCCGGTCAATCATATCGTTCCAACCACGGCGTTTCTTCTTCGCCAGGGCTCGTCGGCCGTCATCTTCACATCGGACACCGGGCCCACCGAACGCGTCTGGAAGGTGGCCAATGAGACGCCCAATCTCAAGGCCGTCATCACCGAGTGTTCGTTCCCGAACCGGATGCAGGCGGTGGCGGATATCAGCCTCCACTTGACACCCCAGGCCCTCGCCGTGGAATTGGAAAAACTCAAGCGCGAGGTTCCGGTGCTCATCTACCACTTCAAACCGCCCCATTTGGATGAGCTTCGCGCAGAGCTTGCCGCTACCGCGATGAACCACGAGATCGCGGAGTTGGTTCAGGACCGAACCTATTCGTTCTGATCCTCCGATCGGTCCTCCCGGTCGGGTTCAGAGGCGATCGACGATTCCGCGAATCCGGTTCTGCGTTTCGGGCGAGAACCAGCAATCGAGAAAGACCTCGTCGTAAACCGCGCTCGGCCCGGTCATTCGGCGCCAGCTCTCCCCGAGCAGGAATTGCTTGGTCGCCGCGAAGGCCTTCGCCGGTTTGGCGGCGACTCGAGCGAGCTCGCGCTCGGTCGTGGCCAGGACCACGGAAGGCTCTGCCGTGCGGTGCACAATGCCCTGGTTCTTCGCTCCCTCGGCGCCGCACCCGTCGCCACCGACCACCAGCTCCTCGACCACGTTGGCCGCGAGTCGTTCTCGCAGCATGACCAGGCTCGGCGCCGGAACCGGAACCCCGAGGTTGAGTTCGGACAACCCGATCCTGGGCCGGCCCGTGGCCATGATTCTCAAATCGCAGCACAAGGCGAGGAGGCACCCCCCGGCGACGGCGTGGCCATGGATCGCCGCACCGGTCGGGCCCGGATAGCTGAAGAGGTCGAAAACCAAGCGGTTGAATCGAACCAGCGCGGCTGCGACTTCGTGCCGCTCGGCGTTGACGAGGTATTTGAGGTCCCAACCGGGGCAAAACAGCGCCTTGTGCGACGATCGCAGGAGAATCGGCGGCGCCCCGGCTTCGCGAAGGTCTGCGATGGCGCCGGACAACGTGTCCATGAGGTTTGAGTTGAGTGCGTTGGGTCCATCGTTCATCACCAGGTGGTGGATTCCATTGATGTCGTGGCGAAGCAGCACCTCATCGGCCATGGCCCACCTCCTCGTCCACCAACAACCGGTGGACGCGATCATCGTCGGTCAACTCTGGATGAAACGTGGCGGCGATGATGCCGCCCTGGCGGACAAGAACGGGGTCTTCCCCGAGGCGGCCGAGAACCGTCACCCCGGGCCCGGTCCGGGTGATTCGAGGGGCTCGGATGAAGACTCCTTCGATCCGGCCGGGTTCACCGAGTTCGTCGGTGAGCTCGACGGCGGCGACTCGGGAGTGGACCTGGCGGCCATAGGCGTTTCGCTCGACTTCGACATCCAGCAAAGCCAGGCTGGGCTGGCTCGGCTTGGTCGCGGTCGCGAGCACGATCACCCCGGCGCAGGTGGCGAGAACAGGCAGGCCGTTTCGCACCCGTTGAGCGATCTTCTCCGCCAGGTTGTCGGGTTCCATCAAACGCAGCATTGCCGTCGACTCACCACCCGGAAGAACGAGCGCATCGACGCCGGCGAGGTCCGCGGCGGTGCGCACCATGGTGGTTTCAACACCGAGACGGCGCAACACCGCGGCATGGGCCGCCCAGTCTCCCTGGAGAGCGAGGACGCCGCAACGCATCACCACCCTCGACGAGACAGCATTTCCTCGGTGGTGAGCTTACCGACCTCGAGCCCCGACATCGCATCCTGGAGGCCACGCGAAATCTCCACCAGCCGGGCCGCATCCTGCCAATGGGTCACCGCGTCAACGATGGCCTTGGCCCGGGGCGCCGGATCCGAGGACTTGAAGACGCCCGAACCGACAAAGACGGCTTCGGCGCCGAGGGTCATGCAGAGGGCGGCGTCGGCCGGGGTGGCGATGCCTCCGGCCGCGAAATTGGGCACCGGCAACCGGCCGTTCTCGGCCACCCATCTGACCTGCTCGTACGGTGCGCCGAGGATCTTCGCTTCGGCCATGAGCTCGTGTTCATCGAGAATGCCGAGCGTCTTGATCCCGCGGCGAACCGCGCGAAGATGGCGCACCGCTTCGACGATGTCACCCGACCCCGCTTCGCCCTTGGTCCGGATCATCGCGGCGCCCTCGCCGATCCGCCGCAGCGCCTCGCCGAGGTTGCGGCAGCCGCAGACAAAGGGAACCTTGAACCCGTGTTTGGCGACGTGGTTCTCCTCGTCGGCCGGGGTCAGCACTTCGCTCTCGTCGATGAAGTCCACCTCGAGGGCCTCGAGCATCCGCGCTTCGGTAATGTGACCGATGCGGATCTTGGCCATGACGGGAATCGAAACACAGCTCTGAATTTCGGTGATCTTTTCAATCGCCGCCATGCGGGCGACACCGCCCTCGACACGGATGTCGGCGGGGACGCGCTCGAGGGCCATGACCGCGGCGGCGCCGGCGTCCTCGGCGATTTTGGCTTGATCGGCGTTGGTGACATCGAGGATCACCCCGCCCTTGAGCATCTCTGCCAATCCAACCTTGACACGGAATCGGTTTTCGGAACTCTCCATCGTTACCTCCGGGGACGCACACGCGGCCGCGGCCATTGTACACAGCGGGACGAAAATTGGGACTCGAAACTAGTCCGCGGTGGGACGACGCAACCGAAGCAGGGCCACTGCATTGATCACAACATGGGCCGCGGCCGCCGCCGGGTAGCCGAACCCCTCGAAGAGGCCCCCGAGGAGAAGCCCGCTGAGAAGGGCGAAGAGCGGCCAGAACCAGAGTTCTCTGTCCGGCACCAGGTGGAGGACGGCGAAGAGGACGGCCGCCGGCACCAGGCCGATGACCGGTTGGAGCAGGGCCCGCAACAGGCCTTCTTCGGCAAGCCCGGATACCACGGCGACGGCGGCGGCATCGGTCACCGACCACCCCGTGACCACGCCCCTTTGCCAGCGCTCGAGGCGCTCGAGAGCCGGCACCCGGCGCAGCAACCACAGCAGGCCCACGCAGGCGATTCCCGCCGCGGCGCCGATCGCGAGAGAACCGAGTAACCCGGATTTCGGCCCCAGCGCCTGGAGGATGTCCCGGTCACCGAACGACAGACCGATCACGGCGATCAACGCGAGCACGCCCTCCTGGTGGACGAGGGCCACCGCGCGGATCCGGGGCGGGTCAGTCACCGCCGCGGCCACCCGGCGCGCGATCAGTTCGCGGCGTCAGGATCACCCGTGTCGGCTTCGTCGGGGTCCTCGGTGCCGGAATCCTCGGTGCCTTTGTCGCCTGAATCTCGGGGTCCGTCCCCCGGGTCTTCTCCGGGTTGGTCTTCGGTGTGCCCGGTGCTCTCGATGTCACCTTGGTCATCGTCGTCGTCGTTTTCAGCGCCGGCGACCGCCACCGAAACCACGCGGTCACCATCGTCGAGACGGATCAGACGCACCCCCTGGGTGGCGCGGCCGATGCGGCGGATCTCGGAGATGTTCATCCGGATCAGGATGCCGCCCTCGGTCACCAGCAGGAGTTGCTCATCCTCATGGACGTGGTGCATCCCGATGACGTTTCCGTTCTTGGGGGTGCGCTTGATCAGGGCCACGCCATAGCCGCCCCGGCCCTGGATCCGGAATTCGGAAACCGCGGTCCGTTTACCAAAGCCGAAATCGGTCACCACCAGGATGTCGTGGTCATCTTCCGGGTCGACGATAGCGACCTCTTCGACGAAATCATCGGTGCGGAGATTGATCCCGCGAACGCCGGCGGTCACCCGGCCCATGGAGCGGGCGTCGCTTTCTGAAAAACGGATCCCCATTCCCTGGTGGGTGCCCATGAAGACCTGGCTCGAGCCATCGGTGAGCTGCACCGAGAGAAGATCGTCGCCCTCGTTGATGACCACAGCGCGCAGACCATTGGCGCGGATGTTGGCGTAGTCCTTGAGCGGGGTTCGTTTCACCCGCCCCTTGCGCGTTGCGAAGAAGAGGAACGAATCGGGGTGTTCGTCGAAATCGCGGATCGCGAGGAGGGCGGCGACCCGCTCGCCTTCATCGAGTTGCAGCAGGTTGACCAGGGCCCGCCCCCTGGCCGCGGGACCGATGTCGGGTAGTTCGTGGACCTTCCGGACAAAGACCCGACCCGACGAGGTAAAGAAGAGCATGGTGGCGTGGGTCGACGCGACAAAGAGCTTCCAGACCAGGTCCTCGGCCTTGGTCGCCATCCCGCGGCGACCGCGGCCGCCGCGGCGTTGGGCGCGGTAGACCGAAACCGCCGACCGCTTGATGTAGCCGTCCCTGGACACGGTGATGACCATGTCCTCCTCGGCGATGAGGTCCTCAATGGAGAGGTCGCCGAGATCGGCGACGATCTCGGTCCGGCGGGCGTCGCCGTACTTGGCGCGGATCTCGCTGAGTTCGTCGACGACGATGTCGGCCACCATCGCTTCCGAACCCAAGATTGCCTTGAGGTGTTCGATGGTCTTCTTGAGCTCGGCGTACTCCTCGATGATCTTGTCGCGCTCCAGACCGGTGAGCCGCTGCAGCCGCATGTCGAGAATCGCCTGGGCCTGCACCGCGGACAGCCCGAAGGTCTCCATGAGACCGCTTTTTGCGACCGCAGGATCCGCGGCCGCCCGGATCAGCTTGATGACCTCGTCGAGATGGTCGAGAGCGATGACAAGGCCTTCGAGGACATGGGCCCGTTCGCGGGCGCGGGCGAGATCGAACCGGGTGCGCCGGACCACCACTTCCTTGCGGTGCGCGATGAAGTTCTGCAGCAGCTCCTTGATGTTGAAAATCTTGGGCTGGTTGTTCAAGACCCCGAGCAGAATGATGCCGAACGTGGTCTGCATCTGGGTGAGCTTGTAGAGGTTGTTGAGAACCACCTCGGGGATGGCATCGCGTTTGAGCTCGATCTTCATCCGGATGCCGTCGCGGTCGGACTCGTCGCGGAGATCGGCGATGCCCTCGAGGCGCTTGGCGTGGACCAGGTTGGCGATCTGCTCGACGAGCCGCGCCTTGTTGACCTGGTAGGGCAGCTCGTTGACGATGATCGCCGGCCGTTTGCCCTTCTCCGCCTCCCTGATGACGACCCGGGCTCGCATCTGGATGATGCCGCGGCCGGTGGTGTAGGCGTCGCGGATCCCCTTGCGCCCGTGGATGAATGCGGCGGTTGGAAAGTCCGGGCCCGGGACGATGTCGAGCAACTCGTCGATCCCGATCTTCGGTTCTCGGACCACCGCAATGGTGGCGTCGATGATCTCGGAAAGGTTGTGCGGCGGGATGTTCGTCGCCATCCCCACGGCGATCCCGGCGGAGCCGTTGACCAGCAGGTTCGGGAAGCGCGCCGGCAGGACCGTCGGCTCGGTCAGGGAACCGTCGTAGTTGGGCACCCAGTCGACGGTGTCCTTCGCGATGTCATCGCCGAGCATTTCCTCGGCGAGCCGGGTCAGGCGGACCTCGGTGTAGCGCATGGCCGCGGCCGAGTCGCCGTCGACCGATCCGAAGTTGCCCTGGCCGTCGACCAGGGTGTAGCGCATGGAAAAGTCCTGCGCCATCCGGACCGCGGTGTCGTAGATGGCCTGATCGCCATGGGGATGGTACTTACCCATGACATCACCGACGATGCGGGCGGATTTCCGGTAGGCCTTCGAGGACGTGCTGCCGCCCTCCAACATTCCATAGAGGATCCGCCGGTGAACCGGCTTGAGCCCATCACGAACATCGGGCAGGGCGCGGCCGATGATCACCGACATGGCGTAATCGAGATAGGAGCTGCGGAGCTCCTCTTCGATGGTGATCGGGAGGCGATCGCCTTCGGGTGCTTTGTTCTCGGTCATTTAAATATCCAGATTGCGTGCTTCGAGGGCGTTGTCCTCGATAAAGCGGCGGCGCGGTTCGACCGCATCACCCATGAGGATTGTGAAGAGCTCATCGGCCTTCGCGGCATCTTCGATGTTCACCACGAGCAACCGCCGCGCCTCAGGATTCATGGTGGTTTCCCAGAGCTGGGTCGGGTTCATCTCGCCGAGACCCTTGTAGCGTTGGATGCTGAACCCCTTCTTCGCGATCTCATAGAGGTGGCTGACCAGACCCGGCAGCGTTTCGACGGTGGTTCGGTCGCCGTTTCGCTCCAGGTGATAGGGACCGATGCGCAGCGGTGCGATCCGCTCGAGCATCCGCTCGGCCCGCCGGAAGTGCCCGCTCTTGGTCAGCGACCAGCCGAGCCGGATTTCGCGGCTGATGCCGTTGGTCCCGACGCGGCAGACGACCTCGGAGGCTCCGTGCTCCTCGTCGACCTCGACCCGCACGTCGTCGTATCCGAGGTCGCGGAGTTCTCCAACCAGCGCCAGGGCGTACTCGGGAGAGCCCGGCACCCCGCCTTGCGCCTCGACATCGAGCGCCGCAGTCACCAACTCGGCCGGCCATCCGCGGCGTTCGAGGTTGCCGAGAGTCGCGGTCCAGTCTTCTGCGGTCAGGATCACGCCGCGGAGGTCATGGCCCGAGAAGGTCGCCCCGGTGGCGCCGACATGGAGCTGAAACTCGTCCTCCACGCGATCGAGGAGAAACCGCGACAGATCGGCGTCGTCCTTGAGATAGACCTCCTTCTTCTTCCGCGCCACCTTGTAGAGCGGCGGCTGGGCGATGAAGAGGTGGCCCCGTTCGACGAGCTCCCGCATCTGGCGGTAGAAGAAGGTCAACAGAAGCGTCCGAATATGCGAGCCGTCGACATCGGCATCGGTCATGATGATGATCTTGTGGTAGCGCACCTTGAGCGGATCGAACTCGTCCTTGCCGATCCCCGTTCCGAGGCACTGGATCAGCGCGCGGATCTCCTCGGAAGCGAGCATCCGATCGAATCGCGCCTTTTCGACGTTGAGGATCTTGCCCCTGAGGGGAAGAATCGCCTGGAACCGGCGATCCCGCCCCTGTTTGGCCGAACCGCCCGCCGAATCGCCCTCGACGATGAAGATCTCCGCGAGCTGCGGATCCCGCTCCGAACAGTCGGCGAGCTTGCCCGGCAATGCCGATGTTTCGAGGGCCGACTTCCGCCGGGTCAGTTCGCGCGCGTTGCGCGCTGCCTCGCGCGCCCTGGCGGCATCGAGGCACTTGGTGATGACCCGCTTCGCCACCGCCGGGTTCTCCTCGAAAAAGGTCGAGAGGCGGCTGTTGATGACGGACTCGACCCACCCCTTGGCATCCGCCGAGACCAGCTTGTCCTTGGTCTGAGACGAAAACCGTGGATCGATGAGTCGCACCGCGATGACGGCCGTCAATCCTTCACGAACATCTTCACCGGAGAGGTTTTCCTTCATCCCCTTGAGGAGGTTCTGCGCCTGGGCATAGGTGTTGATCGTTCGGGTGAGGGCGGCGCGGAAACCCGAAAGATGGGTTCCGCCGTCCCGGTTGAAGATCGTGTTCGTGAACGGCAGCACGTTTTCCGAATAGCCGTCGTGCCACTGAAGCGCGACCTCGAGCTCCTCGCCCTCCTCGGTCTTTTCATCGAGATAGATGGGGTCCGGGTGGAGGACCGCCTTCGCCCGGTTGAGATAGCGGGCGAACTCCCTCAGGCCGCCGTCAAAACGAAAGGTCTCCTCGCGCTCGGTTGCCTCGTCCTCGAAGTAGATCTCGAGACCGGAGTTGAGGAAGGCCAGCTCGCGGAGATGGCGAACCAGCAGATCCGGGTGGAACTCGAGAACCGAAAAGACCTCGGGGTCCGGTTTGAAGTTGACGAGGGTCCCGGTTCGGTGGGTCTTTCCGATCGCCTTCAGGCTTCCTTGCGGCACCCCGCGGCGGAAGTTGTGCTCCCAGACCTTGCCGTCTCGGTAGATCTCCAACCGGAGCCACTCGGCGAGAAAATTGACGACGCTGACCCCGACCCCGTGCAGGCCGCCCGAGACCTTGTACGAGTTGCTGTCGAACTTCCCGCCGGCGTGGAGCTCGGTCATGATGACCTCGGCCGCCGAGCGACCGGACTCCTTGTGCATGTCGACCGGAATTCCCCGCCCGTCATCGGTCACCGTGACCGTTTGGTCGGCGTGGATGGTCACCGTCACCCTGGTGGCATGTCCGGCCTGGGCCTCATCGATGGAGTTGTCCACGACTTCCCAGACCATGTGGTTGAGACCGGAGATCTCATCGACGTCGCCGATGTACATTCCCGGCCGTTTGCGAACCGCATCGCGGCCCTTGAGGACCTTGATGTTGTCAGCTGTGTAGGCTTCACTCATCCAATCGTTCTCCCGCCGCCGCGATCTGTTTTCCCTGGCGGACCTCGAGCCGGTTCGAACCCGTTCTCAACCTGTGCAGGACCCCTTTATCCGCGCTCGAAAAAAAGAGCTGCCGTTCCCCTTCGAGATACTCGATGAGGCGCCCGAGCACCTCCACATCCAGCTCCGCATCAACATCGTCGACGATGACGGGAAGGTGCTCCCCTCGTTGGCTTTCAACCTGCGTCACCGCCGCGAGACGGAGTGCAGCAGCAACCATTTTGGACTGGCCGGAACTGAGTGTGTGGCGGACGGTTCTTCCATCCGCTCGAAGGCCCAGATCATGGCGGTGAGGGCCCTCACTCGTAAACCCGGTCCGGCGGTCCCGAACCCGCGTCTCATTATACCGTTTTTGGTAGTGTTCTTCCAGCTCTGATACCTTCTCGGCCTTTTCAGACCCAGCTTCGCCACGGTAGCTCAGTTCGATTTCCGGAAACCCCGAGCTGCGAAGCGCTTCATAGATCGGCTGAAACGACTCGACGAGCCGCCGACACATCCGCCGTCGGCGATGAACCACCGCCGCGGCGGCGCTCGCCAGCCGGCCCTCCCAAACCTCCATCTCATGATCATCAACCACCGAGATCAACGCCGCATTTCGCTGGCTGAGCGTTCTCCTGTAGGCGAAGATTTCATCGAAAAGCTCGGGTTCGAGAAGAAATGCGCACCGATCGAGAAACGCACGCCGAACCGCCGGTCCGCCGGCGATGAGCTCACGATCGGCACCGCTCAAGGTGAAGACCGGAAAAACCTGAAGGTAGCGGGAAACCGGCGCTGCGACGCCGGCAACCTCGAGAACGCGACGAACCGGCGGGCCGGCGGTCACGTGTTGGGTCAGGCGGACGACACCATCACGCGTCTCCACCCGCCCCTCGAGGAGGAACTCCACCTCTCCGTGGGCAACGACCTGTCGCATGGATGACACCCGGAAGGAGCGCAGGTTCCCGAGAACGGCGATTGCCTCGAGGATGTTCGTCTTGCCCTGTCCGTTGGCGCCGGTGACGAGATTCACCGCGGGGTCCCACGAAATCGTTTCCGCCGCGAGGTTGCGAAAACCCGCCGTCCTGATCTCGATGAGTCGCACCGTTACCTACTTTGGGATCGAATGGAATCACCGCACCCGTCGCAACTACAACCTCATGGGCATGAGAACGTAGATGTACTCTTCGAGTCGCGGGTCATCATCCACCGGCACCAAAACGCACTGGGTGTTTCCGTCTTTGAGTTGGAGTTCGACCATCGGACACTCGAGGGCCTGCAAGACATCGATCACGTACTGGGCGTTGAGCGCAATCTCCATGCCGTCGCCCTGGTAGCTGATGGTGAGCGTCTCCTCGGCGCTGCCTCGCTCGTAGCCGATCGACACCAGGGAGAGTTCGCCCGATGGATCAAAGCGGAAACGAACGCCTCGCGCCTTCTCGTGCGCCATCAAACTCACCCGGCGCAACGAAGACAAGAACTCCTTGCGATCCACCCGAGCCCGCGATGGATTATCGCGCACGATCACCCGCTCGTACTGGGGAAACCGCAGTTCGACGATTCGCGACACCAGGGTCCGCTCGCCCATGCGGAAGCCGAGGTGATTGTCGCTCGCGGAGAGCTGAACGCTCTCGTCGCCGAAACGGGCAAACTCCGCCAAAAGCTTGCGCGGGAAAAGCTGCTGTTCGAACGGGGGTTGGCCGTCGGGTGCGTTGGCCCGGACCACCGCCAGGCGGTGACCATCGGTGGCGGCGATTTCGATTTCTCCGGGAAGGAGTTTGACAAGAGCGCCGTTGAGCTGGAACTTGGGATCGTCCTTGGTGATGGAGAAGGCGACGCGATCGAGCATCAACTGAAAGAGATCGAGGGGCAGTGAGTACTCCCCGTCGGGTGGGATCTCCGGAATGGTCGGATACTCCGACGGATCAGCCACCGCCATCCGCGACTTGAAACGGCCGCTGGTGATCTCCACCGAGTCCCCGTCGAGACGAAGGGAAAACTCCTCCTCCGGAAGGTTTCGAACCAGGTTCTGAAAAACCCGGCTTTCGAGGGTGATTCGGCCTCCGCCGTGAACGACGGCGGGGCAATCGGTCATGATCGTCATGTCGAGATCCGTCGCGACCATCCGAAGACGCGCATCGGCGGTTTCAGCGAGGATGCTGGAAAGAATCGGGATGGTGGTTCTGTGCTCGACCACCCCCTGGAGGATAGAAAGCTCCTGAAGCACAAGATTTCGCTGCAGTTTCAGTTCCATCACCGCGCCTTTCGACGAAGACTAAGTATCGAGCAGATGGAAATATAGCATAGTAGATCATCATCGTCGAGACAGTGGAAACTGCGGAAATCGGAGACAAAATCAGGTAACAAAAAGGGCTTAGTTACCGCTCGATCTGTGGGCAAATTGTGGGAAGCTGTGGAATCCACAACCATTCCACAGCAATCCACAAATCATCCACCGGAAGCTGTGGAAAACGAGATCGAAACCGGGTGGTTGTCAGACCGAGTTGAAGTGTTCGCGGAACGAGGTCAGCGTCGCGTCGAAATCCGGGTTGGAGAGACGCATCTTCGAGATCGCGTCGACCGCGTACATCACGGTCGAGTGGTGTTTGGCGAAGATCTTTCCGATCTCGGGAAAACTCAGGTCGAGGATTTCGCGGATGAGGTACATGGCGACCTGCCGCGGCAGGGCGATGGACCGGCGATTGGAGCGGCCCTTGAGATCGGCGACGCGAATTCCATAGTGTTGGGCGACAAAGCGGATGATGTCCGACGGCGTGGTCTCGCGCTCATCGGGGAGAAGCTCGAAGAGCGCCATGCGGACGACGTCGACGGTGATCTTGGCGTTCTTGAGCTGGGCGTAGGCGATGGTTCGGTTGAGGCAGCCCTCGAGTTCGCGAACGTTCTTCTGCACCTTTCGCGAAATAAAAAGAACCGTGTCCTCGGGGAGCTCCCAGCCGATCGCGCGCGCCTTCTCCCTGAGGATTGCGCACCGGGTTTCGAGATCGGGCGGTTGAATATCGGCGATGAGGCCCTGGAGAAAACGGGACCGAAGGCGCTCTTCGAGACCCGGGATGTCCGCCGGTCGGGCATCGGAGGTGAAGACCACCTGTCGCCCTGTCGACTGGAGAGTGTTGAAGGTATGAAAAAACTCCTCCTGGGTTCGCTCTTTGCCGGCGATGAACTGGATGTCGTCGAGGAGGAGCACATCAACGCTGCGGAAGGTCTGGCGGAAGGCCTCCATCTGTTGCCGCCGGATGCAGTTGATGAGTTCGTTGACGAACTGCTCGGTGGTCATGTAGGTGACCTTGCACTTCGGGTCTTTCGCCAGCACGCGGTTGCCGATGGCGTGGAGGAGGTGGGTTTTTCCAAGACCCGAGCCGCCGTAGATATAGAGCGGGTTGTAGGCATCGCCGGGTTGGTCGGCGACCGCTTCGGCGGCGGCGGCCGCGAACTGATTGGAGGTGCCCTGGACGAACCGCTCGAAGACAAAACCGGAAATGAACGGGTAGCCTGAAATCGAGGGTCGCGAGGGATCGGCGGCGCGTTCCTGGTCCTGACCCGAATCGATCCCGACCGAGAACCCGGAACCGAACCGGCTGCGGGCAACGGTCTCGATGTCGCGCAGGAGATGGTCGCGAACCCACTCGGCGACGATCGCGTTGTCACAGGCCAACACGAGAGAGTCGTCGGTGGCCTTCTTGATCCCGAGCGGTTCGATCCAGGTCCGATAATCCTCCGTGCCCAACAACTGTTGGAGGTGCGGTTGAAGTTCCTGCCAGCGGTCCATCAATTCAGGCTAGCACAAAATCCTTCGACCGGATGCGGGGCGGAGTCTTGACACCCGCGCGCTCCTGGAGTAAGGTTGCGCGCCCGCAGAATTTGGAGTGATGTGACGATGAAAAGGACGTTTCAACCCAATAATCGCCGCCGGAAGAAGACCCACGGCTTCCGCGTGCGGATGCGTACCAAGAACGGTCGCAAAGTGCTCGCCGCCCGCCGGCGCAAGGGCCGCAAACGTATTGCCGTCTGACCGGCGCCAACGGTTTCCGCGCGCTGAGAGACTTCGACGACGCGCGGAATTTCAGCGTGTCTACAGTCAGGGAATCCGGGTTGCAGGGCGGCACGTGGTCTTGTTTGCAGCACAGACCGAGGGAGCGAGCCGGTTTGGTGTCACCGCATCGAAGAAGATCGGCAATGCGGTCATCAGGGCCCGTGCCAAGCGGCGGTTGCGTGAACTGTATCGGCTTCGAGGGCCGACAACCGCGACCGAGGGACTCGATCTTGTCGCCAATGCCCGGCGGAGCTGTGTCCGGGCGCCCTGGCAGATGCTCGAGCGAGATTTCCATGACTGTCTCGAGCGCTTGGCTGAGAGGATGAACGCCGACAGGAGCTGAAGCGCCGGCCGGCACGGGATTCCGGGAAGGTATGGAGCGAGATGGAGAAACGACTACTGCTGGCGTTCGTGCTGTCGGCGCTGATCTTTGCCGGCTGGTCGGTAATCTTTCCGCCCCCGCAGCCCCCCGTTTCCCGGCCCGCGGCAGACACCCCCGGACGAGAGGCGACGAGCGCGGTGGAGAGCCCGGTTGCGGAACCCGTTTCGGCCGCGGTGTCCGAAGAGACCGGGGAAGAAGGCGCCCCCGAAGCCATCGTCGGCGAGACCGAGGAGACCATCCGGCTCGGCAACGAGGTCATGGAGGTCGAGCTGAGCAACCGCGGTGCGGCCGTGACCGCGATGCGGCTGCTCCGATACGACGACGACGAGGGCGCGGTCCTCGAGCTCATCCAGTCGGTGGCCAACGACGAGCGCGCATTGCCGCTGCAGCTCGTCACCCCGGCGGGGCCGGACGACCGGTTGTATCGGGTGGAGCGTTCGGGCGACCAGATCATCATGACCTGGTCCGACGGCGGCGGATCCTCGGTGCGCAAGGCCATCGAGTTGGGCCCGGGCTACGGGCTCGAGGTCTCGATCCGGGGCACCGGGACCCTGGCAAACGCACCGATCTGCGCCGGGACCGGGTTGAGAAACCTCGGTGAACGGGAGCGCAACAGCCGGCTCGCAGTATGGGGCGACGGCATCGTCCTGGCCGACGGAGAGATCGAGAAGTACAAGAAGGCCAAGGTCAAAGCCCCGGTTGATCTGAGACCCGGCGTGCTGGCGTTCGCCGGCCTCGAAGACGCCTATTTCATCAATCTCCTGCGCCCGACCACCCGGGTCGACGAGATTCGAATCGACCGCCTCGAATTCACCGAGCAGGTTGATCGGAGCGAAGAACCGAAGCTCAACCACGCCTTGCGGGTCGTCGTGGTTCCGGCGGGCGGGGTCTTCGAAGGCGAGTTGCTCGGCGCGCCGAAGGAGTACACCCTCCTCCAGTCCCTCGGCGGTGGCGTGGAGAAGGCCATCGACTTCGGGATCTTCGGGTTTATTTCGGTCTTCTTCCTCAAGGCGCTGTGGTGGATCTACGGGGTTGTCGGAAACTACGGCATCGCCATCATCTTGTTGACGGTCGGCATTCGGATCGTGCTCTTCCCGTTGATGCACACCTCAACCGTCTCCATGCGCAAGATGGCAAAGGTCCAGCCGCGGGTCAAAGAAATCCAGAGCAGGTACAAGAAGAAGAAGTCCGACCCCCAGGCGCGCGCCAAGATGAGTCAGGAGACCATGGCCCTCTATAAGGAAGAGGGGGTGAATCCCATGGCCGGGTGCCTCCCGGTGCTGGTCCAGCTGCCGATCCTCTGGGCCCTCTATCAGCTCTTCCTGCATGCCATCGAGCTTCGGCATGAACCGTTCATGTTCTGGATCACCGATCTGTCGGCCAAGGACCCACTCTACGTGACGCCGATCCTCATGACCGCGACCATGTGGTTGCAGCAGAAGCTGGCGCCCCAGGCGGGCGACCCGCAGCAGCAGCGGATCATGCGGATGTTGCCGCTGGTCTTCGGCATCATGTTCCTGCAGTTTCCCTCGGGACTCGTGCTGTACTGGTTGACCAACAACGTGATTTCGATCCTGCAGCAGGAAACCACCCTTTTCATCATCGGTGAAAGGAAGTACTTCGGTGGGAGGGGCGGGAGGAAGGCGAAATGAAACAGGCGCGTGAGTTTCGTGGTGAGACCCTCGACGCGGCGCTGAGCGAAGCCTGCTCGGCATTGAATGCGCGATTCGGCGAGCTTCGGTATGACGTGTCCACCACGGATGGCGAGGGTGTGGTGGTTGAAGCCGAGCTCGACCCGGTGGCGGTACTCGGGCTCTTCCTGTCGGAAACTTTCAAGGCCGGGGGGCTCGAGGTCGCGGCGCGGTTGGTGGAGACCGACGAGGCGCTCGAGGGCGAGCTCTCCGGCAACGACTGCGGGATTCTGACCGCGGCGGGCGGCAAGGGTCTCGATTCGCTTCAGTACCTGTGCAACCGCGTCCTCAATCGCCGGCTCGAGCGCCATCTCCCGGTCCACCTCGACAGCGATGGTTTCAAGGACCGGCGGTCGCACCAGCTCCAGAACAAGGCGGAGGACGCAGCCGATGAGGCGCTCCGCACAAGATCACCGGTGGTGATGGGCCTGATGACGCCGGCCGCCCGGCGCGAGATCCACCTCGCGCTGGCCGACGACCCCGGTGTCGAAACCGAGTCGGATGGAGAAGGCTTCCTCAAGCGGGTTGTCGTCCGCCCTCGCCGGCGGCGCTGACACCATCGTTGCCCGGTCGTCGCCCGCGGGGCGGGGCGGCTTGGCGGTGATCAGGGTCAGCGGGGGTGAGACTCGAAGACTCGCCAGTGTGGTCTGTCCCGAGCTCGACATGGATCGTGGTTGGCGGGCAGCGCTGGTCAGACTCCTCGACCACGACGGCGGGTTGATCGACCGGGCGGTGGCGCTCGCCTACCCCGCGCCGCGGTCGTATACCGGCGAGGACATGCTGGAGATCCTGGTGCACGGCTCGAGCTGGGTGGTCCGAACCACCATCGAGGCGCTGATCGCGGCCGGAGGCCGGCCCGCGGGTCCGGGCGAATTCACCCGACGCGCGGTCGCCAACGGAAAGCTCGATCTGGTCCAGGCCGAGGCGATCAATGAACTCACACGTGCCGACACGGCGTGGCAGGCCAGGGTTGCCCGCGCCCAACTTGAAGGCAGGCTTTCCCGCGAGTTCGCCCGACTCAAGCACGACCTCACCGCTCTTCTCGCCGAACTCGAGGCTGCTCTCGACTTCGCGCAGCACGAGATCCCGTACGATCGCGAGGCCGGTCTTCAGGACCGCGACCGGTGCCTCGAGCAGGCTGCCGCGCTTCTCGCCACCGCATCGGCGGGACAACGGATTCGCGACGGTGTGCGGATCGTGATTCTCGGGGCGCCGAACTCGGGGAAGTCGACCCTCTTCAATCTCCTGGTGGGCGCCGAGAAGGCGATCGTCTCTCCGCACCCGGGGACGACCCGGGACGTGGTCGAGGCGGAGCTCGAGGTCGCCGGGGTGCGGGTGATCCTGCAGGACACCGCCGGCCTGGGGGTGACGGCCGATCCGGTCGAGCGCGAGGGCATTCGCCGCGCACAGGGCGCGGCCGCCGATGCCGATGCCGTGCTCGTGTTGTGGCCGGCGGGTCAAGCCTTCGACGCGGTGCCCGTGTCCAGAGCGCACCAGCCGACGGTGAAGATCCGGTCGAAGTGGGACCTTGCCGAAGACGATGTCGTGTCGCCGCCGTGGCGTGCGGTGTCGTGCGCGACCGGCGCGGGGGTCGACGAGCTTCGTGCGACCCTGGTCGAACTCGTGTCCGCCGACGTCGCCGATCTCGGCGGCGAAGTGGCCATCGCCGAGCGCCATAGGCTGGCGTTGGAAGCGGCGGTGAACGAGCTCAACGCCGCCGACTTCGAGCTCCCGGAGGTGGCGGCCGAAGGTGTCCGCGCAGCGCTCGATGCGGCGCGGGAACTCACCGGCGAGGTGGCGACGGAAGATGTTCTGGACCGCATCTTTAATGCGTTCTGCATCGGGAAATGAGGGTGGACACGCAATTTGACCTCGTCGTGGTGGGGGCGGGTCATGCCGGTTGCGAGGCCGCTGCGGCGGCCGCCCGAATGGCGGCAACGGTCGCGGTGGTGACGATGGACCGGCACACCATCGCCCAGATGCCGTGCAACCCCGCCATCGGCGGAATCGGCAAGGGACACCTGGTGGCTGAGCTCGATGCGCTGGGCGGGCTCCAGGGATGGGCCGCCGACCGGGCCGGGCTCCAGTTCAAGGTTCTCAACGGCTCGCGCGGACCGGCGGTGTGGGGCCCGCGCGCCCAGTGCGACAAGGTGCGGTACTCGGAGATCATGGGGCGGGTGCTGGCCGGCCTCGCGGGTTTGACCATCATCGAGGGGGAAGTGGTCGGACTGCTGTCCGATGATCGTGGAGTGACCGGCGTCCGGCTCGGCGACGGCAACCGGATATCGGGGACGACGACGATTCTGACCACCGGCACCTTCCTCGGCGGCGTGCTGCACAGCGGCGAGGAGCGGCGACCTGGTGGGCGGTTTGGTGAGCGGCCGAGCATCGGCCTCGGTGCGGAGTTGGCCGGTCTCGGTCTCGAGTTGCGTCGGTTCAAGACCGGGACCCCGCCCCGGCTCGCGCGCTCGAGCCTGGATTTCGACCGCCTCGGGGTGCAGGAAGGGGATGCGGCGCCGCGGCCGTTCTCGTGGCGGACGCGCGAGGTTCAAAACAGAGTCGTGTGCTGGGTGACCCGGACACCGGAGCGGGTTCAGACCATCATCGAGGATAATCTCGACCGGTCGCCGCTCTTCTCGGGCGCCATCTCCGGCGTCGGCCCGCGGTACTGTCCGTCCATCGAAGACAAGGTGGTTCGTTTTCCCCACCACCGGGAACACACGATCTTTCTCGAACCCGAGGGACTGACCAGCGACAGCATCTATGTCAACGGGCTTTCGACGAGCCTGCCGCACGACGTCCAGGAGGCGGTGGTCCGAGCGATTCCCGGGCTGGAGCGGGCCGAGTTCCTGCGCTACGGCTACGCGGTGGAGTACGACATGGTGGCGCCCGGTCAGGTGGGTCGGGATCTCGCCTGCCGGGCGGTTCCGGGGCTTGTCCTCGCCGGACAGGTCCTCGGAACATCGGGCTACGAGGAGGCGGCGGCCCTTGGTTTTGTGGCCGGGGTCAACGCGGTCTTCTCGGTCCACGGTGAGCGCCCCTTCGTTCCGACTCGTCAGGAGGCGTATTTCGGAGTGCTCGTCGACGATCTGGTGACCCGGGACCACGTGGAACCGTATCGAATGTTCACCTCGCGCGCCGAGCACCGGTTGTTGCTCGGGGTGGATTCCGCGCGCGAGCGGTTGATGGCGACGGGGGTTGAGCTCGGTCTGGTTCGGACCGCGGTGTTTCACGTGGAACAGGCGAGGTGGACGGCGCGGAGCCGGGCCCGCGAGGCGCTCGAAGAGGCCCGCCTCAACCCTGATCCCGCCACCCGCGCGGAGGTTCGGCAGATGACCGGCGTCGAGTTGACTGCGCCGACGACCTGGGCGGGGTTGCTGCGGCGCCAGGATGTCGATCCAGATCGGGCGGCGGCGGCGGTGCCGGCTCTCGCCGGCATGAGCGATGACGACAGGCGGACGGTGGTTCATTCGCTCCGATACCACGGCTATCTCGCCCGCCACCAGCGCGAGATCGAGCGGGTTCAGCGGCTGCGCGAAGTGGAAATTCCGAAGGGGTTGGAGCCGGCCCTGATCCCGGGTCTGTCGAGAGAGGTCGTCGAACAACTCGAACGCCACCGGCCGGCCACGCTGGCCGACGCCGAAGGGCTGCCGGGAATGACCCCCGCGGCGATTGCGATTCTGGCCGGGCGCGTCGCGCGATGGAACAAACGACCATGACAGGCGCGGTTGCATTCCGAGAGCTCCTGGCCGGACGCCTGGAGGGGGACGCCCTCGAACGCATGGTGCGCTATGCGGAACTCCTCGAAACCTGGTCCGAGCGCCACAATCTGGTTCGGTTCTCCGATCGACGGGAGCTCGTCGAGAGGCATCTCCTCGACGCATTGGCCGGCGAGCACCTCCTCGCCGGCGAGGGAACCCTCATCGATATCGGGAGCGGGGCCGGCCTGCCGGGAGTGCCGCTGCTCGTGGCCAGGCCGAGGTGGCGCGGCGTGCTCCTCGAACCGAGAAAGAAGCGCTGGGCCTTCCTGAAGATGGTCGTTCGCGAGCTCGGACTCGACGCCCGGGCGGTGGACCGGCGGTATGAGGAGTTGTCGGCGGAAGCGTGTTTTGACCTGGTTTCGGCGCGGGCGGTGGGCGGTCACCGGGCCCTCCTCGGCTGGGCGCGGTCACACCTCGTCGATGGCGGCAGGGTTGCGCTTTGGACCACGGTCGATGGCGAGCGCGAGGTCGCCGGGGAAGCCGGTTGGCATGTGTTAAGCTGGCCGCTCGTCGGCCTCGATCGGGGCCGACTCGTGTCTCTCAGAAAGTGTTCCACGTGAAACATCGAGTCGTCGCCATCGTCAACCAGAAGGGCGGAGTGGGCAAGACCACGACCGCCATCAGCCTCGGAGCAGCGCTCGCGGCCTACGAGAGGCGGACGCTGTTGATCGATCTCGACCCCCAGGGCAACTGTACCGCCGGGCTCGGTGTCGACGTCGCCGCCGGAGTCCCGACCACCTATGAGGTGTTGACCGGCCAGGAACGGCTGATGGATGCGATTCGACCGACCGCTTTTCCCCATCTCTCCCTGGTTCCGGCAACCCCCGAGCTTGCCGGTGCGGAGGTCGAGTTGGTCGGCATGGTTGGGCGCGAGTTCCGGCTTCGCGAGGCGTTTTCGGGTTTTTCCGGAAGCGAGTTCGTCTTTGTCGACTGCCCGCCGTCCCTCGGTATGTTGACGGTCAACGGGTTGGCCGCGGCGGATGCGCTGGTGGTTCCCATCCAGTGCGAGTACTTCGCGATGGAGGGTGTGTCGAATCTGCTCAAGACGGTGGATGAGGTCCGCCGATTCCTCAACCCGGAGCTGGCCATCGATGGCGTTCTGCTCACCATGTACGATGATCGGACCAACCTGGCGCAGCAGGTTGCTCAGGAGGTGCGTTCGGTGTTCGGTGATTTGGTCTTCGAGGCGGTCGTGCCGCGTAACGTGCGGCTCGCCGAGGCGCCGTCGTTCGGTCGCCCTATCCATGCCTACGATCTGCGAAGCAAGGGTGCGCAGGCGTACCTCGAGCTCGGCCGTGAGTATCTGACGAGAAGGGGCGAGAATCATGGCTAAGCAAGCGCTCGGCCGGGGGCTCAAGGCCCTGATCCCCGACACGCCCAAGGCCAGGTCCGGGCTTGCCGAGATTCCGCTGGATCGGCTCCGCCCCAACCCCGAGCAGCCGCGCAAGCACTTCGCAGAGGACGGAATCGCCGAGCTCGCCGACTCGGTTCTCCGCCACGGGGTTCTGCAGCCTCTGCTGGTGAGCGAGGACGGGGACGGCGGCTATCTGGTCATCGCCGGTGAGCGGCGGTGGCGCGCGGCCCGGGCGGCGGGGCTCAAGACCGTGCCGGCGGTGATTCGTGAGCGACTCGGCGCCCGCGACGAGCTCGCGCTCGCGCTGGTGGAGAACCTCCAGCGCCGCGACCTGTCGGCCCTCGAGGAGGCCCGCGCCTTCGAGCATCTGAGATCCGAGCACGGTCTTTCCCAGCTGGAAATCGCCAACCAGGTCGGTATCGACCGGAGCACGGTCGCCAACGCCCTTCGTCTCCTGCGCCTGCCGGAGAAGATCCAGGAGATGGTGGAGACGGGGCAGTTGAGCGCCGGCCACGGCCGGGCGCTGCTGGCCCTGCCCGAGGGGCGGGACCAATGCGAATGGGCCGAGCGCACGGTGGCCGACGGCCTCTCGGTTCGCGATCTCGAACGGGTTGCGGCGGACAGCAAGAAGACGACCACGGGGCGGCGTTCCGGCAAGAAGGAGCGGGCCGCCAAGGACCCCAATCTCGTTGCCGCCGAAGAACGACTGAGCCTGCGGCTGGGGGCGCCGGTGGAGATCCGACCCCGGCGGGACAGCGGAGGCGCGATCGTGATCACCTGCGGCGAGTCGGATGAGCTGATGCGGGTTTTTGATCTCCTGATGGGGGGTGAGTGATGGTGCGTTCGGCGGAAACACTCAATGGATTCATCGACTCGGGGTGCACCCTCAAGGGCGAGCTCGAGTTTTCGAACTCGTTCCGGGTGGACGGTTTGGTGGAGGGCACGGTGCGCTCGCGATCCGAACTGGTCATCGGTGAGGATGGAACGGTCGAAGGAGAAATCGACGTTGCCCGCTGTCTTGTCGGCGGTCAGGTGCGGGGAACGATCAAGGCCTCGGAAAAAGTGGTCCTGCATGCTTCCGCGAAGGTCTTCGGTGAAATCCACGCCCCGGCGGTGGTCATGGAAGACGGCGCCTTTCTCGAGGGCAAGGTCGACATGGCTGCGGGAGCAAAGAAAGCGCCGGCGCCGGCCGCCAAGGCGGGCAACGGTAAGAGTTGACGGGCGACCCCGGGGACCGAGCGGCTCGTACCCGAGCGTGATGCTCTCTTCACCGGCGGCCACGGGCGCCACCGGCATCAGCGTTGGCCGGGTACCGCAATCCGCCGAGGATCGGCGACCCACGCACGATGAAGCAGGGGTTGGCGCCCCGGTCGCCACCAGAACGTCCCCTGTC
Organism: Acidobacteriota bacterium; assembly: GCA_024641545.1. Classification (GTDB taxonomy): domain Bacteria; phylum Acidobacteriota; class Thermoanaerobaculia; order Thermoanaerobaculales; family Sulfomarinibacteraceae; genus JAHECW01. The sequence continues at coordinate 44,303 of JAHECW010000002.1, read as the reverse complement.
CGCCCGCTGTTCCCCTCCAGCAGCAAGCGCCCAGCGCCCTGATTCCAGGACTCAAGTTCCACAAGGCCCCACTCAAACCCAAAGGAAACCGCCCTTGTGAAAAAAAACTCTTGACTCCGGGTCTTTTCCTGCGGTAGGTTGAATCGCCCTGCAAAGAGGCGGGAGTGCCAAGGCCAGGAGCCGCGGATGCAACCTCCGAATTTTTCACTGATTATCGTCATGGTGTGTTTCTGGTTGACCTTCTGGTTGGTCCAGAAATTCCTCCTCAAACCGGTGGGTGCCGTTCTCGCCGAGCGCCGCGGCCGTATCGAGGGCGCGGAGAACGAGTGGCAGTCGAAACACCGGGAATACCTGGATGAGACGGCTCGCCTCGAAGCGGAGCTCGGGGAGGCCGCAAAGGCGGCGGCCGGGGTTCGAAACGGCCTCCAACAGCAGGCGCTCGATCGGCGTCAGGCGATCCTCGCCACGGCCCGTCAGGTGGCCGACGGCAAGCTCGACGAAGCGATGGACGTGCTCGATGCCGAGGCGACCTCCGCCCGCGCCGACCTCAAGGTGAAGGCCGGCGAGTTGGCTCGGGTTTTCGCGACTCGGCTCCTCGGCAGGGAGGTTTCCTAGTGAAGGACAAACTCTTCTGGGTTCTGGCCTTTGTTGTCTTTGCCATTCTCGCCTTCCTCATTGACGAACCGGGCAACCCCGAGTTTCTCCCCGGAACCGCAAAGCGACTTCTTCTCGCCGCCAACCTCACCGCTTTTCTCTTCCTCCTGAACCGATTTGTCGGGAAACCCATCGCCCAGTCCCTCGACACCCGCGGCGACGAAATCAAGACCGAGCTCGCTCAGGCCCAGAACAAGCTGGCCGAAGCCGAGCGGCTCCGGTCGGAGGTTCGCGAGCGCCTCGAGAAGGTCGAGGCAGAAGTCGCCGAAATGCAGAGCCGGGCCGAAGCGCTCGGCCGGAGCGAGGCGGAGAAGATCGACGCCCAGGCCCGGGAGGACGAAGCGCGATTCATGCGCCGGGTCGATGATCAGATCGCTCGACGCCAGGCCGAAACCCGCCAGCAACTCGCCCGGGACACCGCGGAGTTGACCGCCCAGTTGACCAAGGAACTGTTGGCTTCGACGATGACCGAAGAGGACCAGCAACGGGTGCTCGCCCGCAGCCTCGGCGCCCTCGAGAATCTCCCGGATAAGGAGTGACCATGTCTCGATTCAGAGCCATGCCGTACGCCAAGGCGCTCTTCGAGGTGGTTCAGGAACAGTGTCCGGAGCGCAAGGAGAACGTGATCGAAGAGCTCGCCGGGGTTGCCTCGGCGCTCGAAGCGGTTCCCGACTTCGAGCGTGCGCTGGTCACGCCCATGGTCGACACCGAGACCAAGACCGTGATCCTCGACAGGGTTCTCGACAGCCTCGGAATCACCGAGCCCGTCCGCCGTTTCTGCCACGTTGTCCAGCACCATTACCGAATGCAGCACATGCGCGACATCGCCACGACCTATCGGGATCTGGTCGACCGCGAACTCGGTCGTTCCAGGGCCCATGTCGAGCTTGCCACGACCTACGACGAGGCCGACCGCCGTCGGATCGCCGAGGTCATGAGCGCCGTGATGGGGACCACCGTGGTCGCCGATTTCGTCCACAACCCAGAGCTTCTCGCCGGCTTCAAAGTCCAGGTTGGTTCAAAGGTCTTCGACGGGTCTCTCGTCGGACAGGTGGATCGGCTGAGTCGGCAAACCGTCATCGAACAGGGGTAGCAATATGCAGATCAAAGCCGCCGAAATCGCCGATATCATCCGGCGCCAGATCGAAGGCCAGGAAACCACGATCGACATGTCGGAAGTGGGAACGGTCATCTCCGTCGGCGACGGAATCGCCCGTATCTATGGCCTCGACGGGGTCATGATGGGAGAGCTCCTCGAGCTTCCCCACGACGTCTACGGTCTCGCCCTCAACCTCGAGGACGACAACGTCGGCGCCGTGCTCATGGGAGAGGTGCACCACATCAAAGAGGGTGACGAGGTTCGCCGTACCAAGCGGATTCTCGACATCCCGGTTGGGCCGGAGATGGTCGGTCGCGTGGTCGACCCCCTCGGTCGGCCCCTTGACGGCAAGGGCCCGGTGGCCACCTCCGAGCGCTATCCGCTCGAGCGGACCGCCCCCGGCGTTGTCGCCCGGCAGTCGGTGAAAGAGCCGATGCAGACCGGCATCAAGGCCATCGACTCGATGATCCCCATCGGCCGCGGTCAGCGCGAGCTCATCATCGGCGACCGGCAGACCGGGAAGACCGCGGTGATCCTCGACGCCATCGTCAACCAGAAGGGCACCGGCAACGTCTGCATCTATGTCGCCATCGGCCAGAAGGCCTCGACCGTGGCGCAGGTGATCGCCGCTCTTGAAAAGCACGGCGCCATGGATCACACCATCGTGGTTTCGGCGACCGCGTCCGAGCCGGCGCCGCTGCAGTACCTCGCACCCTACGCCGGCGCCGCCCTCGGCGAGTACTTCATGTACAACGGCCAACACGCGGTGAACTTCTACGATGACCTCACCAAACACGCCCAGGCCTACCGCGAGATCTCGCTCCTCCTCCGCCGGCCGCCGGGTCGTGAGGCCTACCCCGGGGATGTTTTCTATCTCCATTCGCGGCTGCTCGAGCGCGCCGCCAAGCTCAACGATGAACTCGGTGGCGGCAGCCTGACCTCATTGCCGGTCATCGAGACCCAGATGGGCGACGTGTCGGCCTATATCCCGACCAACGTCATCTCCATCACCGATGGCCAGATCTACCTCGAGGGCGACCTCTTCTTTGCCGGCCAGCGGCCGGCCGTGAACGTCGGTCTCTCGGTCAGCCGCGTCGGCGGCAACGCTCAGATCAAAGCGATGAAGAAGATCGCCGGTTCCCTGCGACTCGAACTCGCCCAGTACCGTGAGCTCGCGGCCTTCGCCCAGTTCGGTTCCGATCTCGACAAGGCGACCCAGCGGCAGCTCGCACGAGGCGAGCGGCTCCTCGAAATCCTCAAGCAGGGTCAGTTCGTGCCGCTGTCCGTGGGTCATCAGGTCGTCTCCATGTTCGCCGGCACCAAGGGTTATATGGACAAGCTCAAGGTCTCCGCCATCGGCGCATTCGAGCCCCACATGCACAGCTTTGTCGAGGCCGAGGGGGGCGAGATCCTCGCAGCCATCGCGACGACCGGCTCGCTGAACGACGATGACGCCGACAAGCTCGGTGCCCTCATCAAGAAGTCCGCGGATCTGTTCCTGAAGGAATACCCGGAGGCAGGTCTTGCCGAGCACTAGAGATCTCACCCGTCGAATCCGCTCCGTCAAGGGGACGCAGCAGATCACCAAGGCGATGAAAATGGTGGCTGCTGCCAAGCTGCGGCGTGCCCAGGACGCGGTGACCAACGCCCGGCCCTACGCCGACACCCTTTCGAGGGTGCTCGCCAACGTCGCCGACCGAACTGAAGAGAGCCACCCGCTCCTCGAGCGGCGCTCGGGCGGCCGGATCTGGCTGGTGGTCGTGTCGTCCGACAAGGGACTGTGCGGCTCGTTCAACGCGAATCTGCTCCGCCAGATCGAGAGGGACCTCAAGAAGAAGCGATGGCCCGACGCCGAGTTGGTCGTCATCGGTCGCAAGGCTTCCGACTATTTCCGTGTCCGCGAATTTCCCGTTGTTCATCAAGAGCGGGACACCATGAACCAGCTCAGCGCGGCCGACGGTCCGCGGCTCGGCGCCATGTTCATGAAGGCGTTCACCTCGGGCCAGGTGGACGAGGTGTGGATCGCCTACAACAAGTTTGTCAGTGTTCTCCGGCAGGAGATCACCATCGAGCAGTTGCTGCCCATCCAGCCGCCTGCGGCCGAGTCGAACGCCGAGGAGGCAGGGACCGACTATCTTTACGAGCCCAACGCCGAGGGGCTGCTCGCCGCTTTGCTGCCGGCCTATGTCGAGACCGAGGTCCAGACGGTGCTCTACGACTCGGCCGCGGCCGAGCAGGCGTCCCGGATGACATCCATGGGAGCCGCCACCAAGAACGCCGGCGAGATGATCGACGCCCTGACGATGCTTTACAACCGCACCCGCCAGGCCGCCATCACCAAGGAGTTGATCGAGATTGTTTCCGGCGCCCAAGCGCTCGGTGACTGACTAGGAGAGATTTATGACTCAGAAGGTCGAAGGACGCGTCGTTCAGGTCATCGGTCCGGTCGTGGACGTGGAGTTTCCGGACCAGCACCTCCCCGCCATCTACAACGCCGTCCGAATCAAGGACGACGGCACTCTCGGGGCGGGGCCCTTGGACGTCACCGTCGAGGTTGCCCAGCACCTCGGTGAGAGCCGCGCCCGGTGCATCGCCATGCAGCCGACCGAGGGCATGGTCCGCGGGATGACCGCGGCCGATCTCGGGGAACCGATCTCGGTGCCGGTGGGTCGCAAGACCCTGGGCCGCGTGCTCGGCGTCCTCGGCCAGGAAGTGGACGGCAAGGGCCCGGTCAATGCCGAGAAACGCATGCCCATCCATCGCACCGCGCCGGCGCTTGAAGAGCAGTCCACCGAGACCGAGATGTTTGAAACCGGCATCAAGGTCGTCGATCTCCTCGAGCCCTACACCAAGGGCGGCAAGACGGGCCTCTTCGGCGGCGCGGGTGTCGGCAAGACCGTCATCATCATGGAGCTCATCAACAACGTCGCGCTCCAGCACGGTGGTTTTTCGGTCTTTGCGGGTGTTGGCGAGCGGACCCGTGAGGGCAACGACCTGTGGCGCGAAATGACCGAAGCCGGCGTCATCGACCCGGACAACTGGGAGAACTCGAAGGCGTCGCTCATCTACGGTCAGATGACCGAGCCGCCGGGCGCCCGCCTTCGCGTCGGTCTCACCGGTCTGACGGTTGCGGAGCACTTCCGCGACTCCGAGGGCCAGGACGTGCTCCTGTTCATCGACAACATCTTCCGTTTCACCCAGGCGGGTTCCGAGGTCTCCGCGCTTCTCGGGCGAATGCCCTCGGCGGTGGGATACCAACCCAACCTCGCGACCGAGATGGGCGAGCTCCAGGAGCGGATCACCTCGACCAAGACCGGTTCGGTGACCTCGGTGCAGGCGATCTACGTCCCCGCCGACGACCTCACCGACCCGGCGCCGGCGACGGCCTTCGCCCACCTCGACGCCACCTCGGTGCTGTCGCGTCAGATCGCCGCGCTCGGTATCTACCCCGCCGTCGACCCGCTGGCCTCGACCTCGCGCATCCTCGATCCCCTCATCATCGGCGACGAGCACTACATGGTCGCCCGCGAAACCCAGCGCATCCTCCAGCGCTACAAGGACCTCCAGGACATCATCGCGATCCTCGGTATCGACGAGCTCTCGGAAGAGGACAAGCTCACCGTCGCCCGGGCGCGCAAGATCCAGCGCTTCCTGTCGCAGCCCTTCTTCGTTGCCGAACAGTTCACCGGAATGAAGGGCCGCTATGTCAAGGTCGAGGACACCATCAAGGGCTTCAAGGCTCTCTGCGCCGGTGAACTCGATGAGCTGCCGGAGCAGGCTTTCCTCTATGTCGGTGGCATCGAAGAAGCCATCGAGAAGGCCGAGAAAATGAAGGCGGAGGGCTGAGATGGCCGATCGTCTGCACCTCGAAATCGTGACTCCGCGCCGCCGTGTGGTGGAGGTGGATGTGGACGAGGTGCGTCTCCCGGGCGCCCTCGGAGAGATGGGCGTGCTGCCCGGCCACATTCCGCTTCTGACCTCTCTCGCCGCCGGCCCGCTGACCTACTTCGACGGCTCCAAGGTCACCAGATACGCCGTCCAGGGTGGCTTTGCGGAGGTCCTGCCCGATCGCGTCACGGTCCTGGCTACCGTCGCCGAGGCGCCGGGCGACATCGATGTCGCTGCCGCCAGGAGCCATCTCCAGGCGGCTCAGGAGAAGCTCAAAGACGCCACCGCCGAGGAGCTCGACGAGCTCACCACCGCGGTGCGTCTCGCCGAGACCGAGATCGAGGTCGCGGGCGGAGAGACCGTCCACTGACCTCGGACCCGCACCAATCCAAACGGCGCCCCCCGGGGCGCCGTTTTTCATTTCCTGGGGTGCGATTCCGAGCCTGGTGCTGTCAACGTCCCCGCCCCGGACGCGATCCCGGCCGGTGCACCGCTCACTGATATTCCGCCCCCAAGATCACGCTGACGATGATGGCCCCAACCGCGGCCGGGGCGGCGAAACGGATCAGAAACCGCCAGGCGCCGAAGGACCCGGCGAGGGGGCCGTTCCCCTCTTCGAGCTCGTCTCGACTCTCCGCGGCGGTCAGGATCCAGCCGGCGAAGAGGGCGATGAAGAGACCGCCAACGGGGAGAAACCAGTTGCTCGCGAGGTAGTCGAGGGTCCCGAAGACACCGGCGGTGGATGCCCGTCCGATGGGGTTGATCTTGGAAAGGGCGTCAACGCCGCCGACGCTGAGGGCGGAGAGAAAGCCGAAGACCCAGATCGCGGCGCCGGTTGTCAGGGCGGCCCGCCGCCGCCCCCAGCCGAGCTCATCGATGGCATAACTCGAGACCACCTCGAGAATGCTGATCGTGCTCGACAGTGCGGCGAAGGCGACCAGGAGATAAAACAGCCCGCTGATCATCGCCCCGCCCGGGAGCTTGTAGAAGATCACCGGGATCGTGGTGAAGAGAATCGTCGAGCTCTTGCTGACCTCGAAATCAAAGCTGAAGATGATCGAGAACATGATCACACACGCCATGATCGCGATGAAGGTGTCGAGAAAACAGATGGTGAGAACAGCGCGCGGGATGGAGTCTCGTCGTCGCATGTAGCTGCCATAGGTGAGCATGGCGCCCATCCCGAGACTGAGGGTGAAGAATGAGTGCCCCAGGGCCTCGAGCACCCCGCCGGCGGTGAGATCAGCGAAGGTCGGACGAAAGAGAAAGCCGACGGCGCGGCCGAACCCCGGGGTCGTTGCAACGTAGCCGGCCAGGACCACCAGAATCATGAACAGAAGCGGCATCAAGAGCTTGGCCGCGCGTTCGATCCCCTTGCCGACGCCGAGGAAGACGACGCCGACGGTGGCGCCCATGAAGAGCGTATGACAGAGAATCTGCGCCCACGGGTCGGCGAGAAAACCGCCGAAGAACGACTCGAGCGCCCCGGGGTGGTGGGCGAGCCCGCCGAGGGCGCCCGAAAACGCGAGAACGATGTAGCGAAGCGTCCAACCGGCGACCACGCTGTAATACGAGAGAACGATAAACCCCGTTGTCACTCCGAGATAGCCGATCGCCGTCCAGACGACGCCGCCGGGTTTTCCGGCACCGAGCAGAGCAAAAGCGCCGACCGCATTTCGCCGGCTCTTGCGACCGAGGAGGATCTCCGCCGCCATGATGGGCGCACCGACCACGGCGATCGCGGCGAGATAGACCAGGACGAACGCCCCGCCGTGATTCTCCAGGGTGATGTATGGGAATTTCCAGAGGTTTCCGAGGCCGATGGCGCTGCCCGCTGCCGCGAGAACAAAACCCATCCGGCCGCTCCACTCCGCTCGAGATGTCGCCATGGACCCCCCAAATCGATGCTGAAACAGGAACCGTACCGGTCTCGGACGGAGGGTGTCAATGACCATGACCAATAGCAATTGCGTTTCACGTCGGCTTCGGTTAGACTTCCGGCCCGTCGGGGCGTAGCTCAGTCTGGTAGAGCGCACGGTTCGGGACCGTGAGGCCGGTGGTTCAAGTCCACTCGCCCCGACCAATTGTGATCTCGAGCAAAAGGGCGCACTTCGGTGCGCCTTTTTTTGGACATTGACTTACGCCTTATTGTCACCTATGGTGGGGAGGAGGAGAGCCGGATCATGACCTACCTCACGGAGCGGCAGCGGGATGTCCTCGATTACATCGAGAGAAAGCTCGCAAACAACGGCGTCGCGCCGACCCTCAGAGAGATCTCGGAAGCCTTCGGTTTCGCATCCACCGCGAGTGCGCAGAAGCACATCGCCCTGCTCGAACGCAAGGGTTTTCTGCGCCGTGAGAAGCATCAAAAACGTGGTCTCGTCCTGGCTCATCGACCGCCGAACGATGATCGGAGAGAGATCGAGCTTCCTTTGCTGGGTTTAGTCGCCGCCGGGTCGCCGATTGAATCGGTGTCGGACCCCGAGCCGATTTTGGTGCCACCGGACTTCGTCCAACCGGGGGACAACTTTGTTCTCAAGGTCCGAGGCGAGTCGATGATCGAGGACGGCATCCACGACGGCGATCTGGTCGTCGTACGGTCAACCGCCAAAGCCGCCGACGGCGACATGGTGGTCGCCATGGTCGATGGAGAGGTGACGCTCAAACGCCTCTATCGTCAGACCCCGGAAACCATCAGGCTGCAGCCGGCCAACTCGGAGATGGAACCCATCCTCGTCGCCGCCGAATCCGTCACCGTTCAGGGCATCGTGGTCGGTCTTCTGCGGCGCTACTAGCGCGCCCTTCTTCTTGACTGTGTGGGCTGATTTCGCTAGCGTGCCAGTATGAGTCGTCTCGACGAGATCACTGTGGTCATGACGTCGGTGGGAACCGAACAGCAGGCGGTGGAGATTTCAGAGGAACTCATCGCTCGTCGATTCGCCACCTGCGTCAACATCGTTCCCTGCCTGCGTTCCATCTATCGCTGGAAGGGGAAAATCTGCGAGGACACCGAGTATCTTCTCTTGATCAAGACCCCGAAGCGGCTCTTCGATCGGGTGTCGGCCGCCATCCGGGAATTCCATTCATACGAGTTGCCCGAGATCCTCGCGCTGCCGGTTTCGGCCGCCGAGGAGAACTTCCACCGGTGGATCCTGCAGATGGTCGAACCCGGCGACGATGATGTCGATGACGAGGAAGACCAGTATTTCGACTGACCGCACGGCCGGATTGCCCAAACCTAAGATGAACGATTCCCGCCGGCGATCCGCACCAAGCTCCTGGGCTCTGGATACTTGCAATAATGCTCGGAATACCAAAGGGTATGCCTGCGCTTTTCGCGAGCGCAGGAGCATCAAGATCCTGGCACATCTCATCCGGCAAAACCGCTCGTCTTAGGTATAATCCAGCAACGATGCCGGTCAACCCTTCCCGACATGCCCACCTCGTGCTTTCGAGCCGGTTCGAGAATATTGAGATCGCCGAGCGGTCGCTGGTGGATCTCTGCGGCCAAGCGGGGTTTTCCGGAGACGACTGCTACTGGCTCGTCACAGCGCTCCGAGAGGCGGCGGCCAACGCCATCCGCCACGGCAACCGGCAGGACCCGGAGAAATCAGTCCTCATCGACCTGCGAATCCACGATGGCGAGGTCCTGATACGGGTCGAGGACGAGGGCGAAGGATTCGACATCGATGCGATCCCCGACCCCACCGAGCCCGACTATTTGCTGCGCCCGAGCGGACGCGGTATCTTCTACATGCGACAATTCATGACTGGTGTGACGTTCAGTCGCTCTCCGGGCGGCGGCACGGTGGTCGAGATGACCCGACGCCTCGAGCCCGAGACAAGGAGTTCTGGAAATGAAGAGTGAAATCCGTGATGTGGACGATGTTCGAATCATCGAACTGTCGGGTAAGATCACGATTGGCACGGGCGATGTCAAGATGCGCGAGTTGGTGGACCGTTCGCTCGAAGACGGCCAGAAAAAGATCCTCATCGACTTGGCCGGGGTCAGCGCCATCGATTCCTCCGGAATCGGCGAGATGGTGGCGTGCTACACCACCGTGACCAAACGCGGCGGCCAGCTCAAGCTGCTGCGCCTTTCCCCGAAGATCAACGACATTCTGCACGTGACCCAGCTCATCACCGTTTTCGATGTTCTGGACAACGTCCAAGAGGGTCTTGCCGCCTTCAAGTGATGCTCTGACCGCGCGCGATAATGCAGCGAAGCGTTCGGGCGCGGCTCTTGCCGCGCCTGCGTCTATTCGGGAGACTCTCCGATCACGAGTTCGCCCAGGTAGGTTCCGTCGCTGACGCCTTCGAGGCTCGATCCGATCAACCCATCGGGTTCGCAGACCGCGCCGGCGGTGCCTTCTGCCGCGACGACGACGGGTTCCAGGTTTGACACCACGTGCCCGCGGACCTCGATCCGAACCGAAATTCTGCCGACCCGACACGCCGACGAGGAGCCGGACCAGACCGCGCTGCCGTCGATCCGCAGGGTGACCGAAACCGCCGCGCGCAGCGCCCCGCCCGCCGCCGGCTCCCGACCCGGTTGACCGGCGCCGGTCAATCCGGCCGTGGATTGGAGATCACCGTCGAGCTGCAACCGATCCTTCTTGGGCGGTGCCGCGGAGCTGGCCTCGATGGAGCCTTCGACCCGAGAAACGGGTTCGTTCTTCGCCGAACTCCGTTGCGCACCTACCGCGAACTCGGACGCGAGGCCCTCGTCCGCGGCGGACAACCGATCCTCGGTCGAGGAGAAGGGCTCGACCGCGGCATCGGACGGCGCCGCGGTGGTGAGTGGCCCCATCACCTCGAGGGCGGCCGGTTCGGGGGCCGGCGGCAGCGCCGGCTCCTCTTCGAGCAGGTGGTCCGCCGCCCCGAGGGGTCGGTCGTCATCCGGAACCGCGGTCGGCAGCGGCGCGAGTTCGAAGATCTTCTCCGACCCTTGAAGCCGGCGCTCCTGCTGTGCCGGGGTTCGACTCGGGGCAGGGGTGGGATTGCGGCGAACCATCTCCGTCGCCACGGTCACTCCCAAGACCACGGCCGCGGCAATTCCGAGCCAGCGATAGACCGGCCGGGTCCGCTGCGTCGGTGCCGGCGGACCCTGGCGAAGCGGCTCCATCACCCGGTCCAGCGCCGCGGGCGGTTCCATGCGGCCCGCGAGCGTCTGAACCGCCGCCCTGATACGCCTGGTGGCGTCGATCTCCGCGGCGAGCTCGGGATCGCTCTCGGCCTGCGCCTCGAGGCGCGACGACTCGGCATCGTCCAGGTCACCGTCGGCGTACCGACTGACGAGTTCACTCAACGCCCTATTCATGGCAGGCCCACCGCCTTCTTGAGTGCCGTTCGCGCTCGCGCGAGCCGCGATCGCACGGTGCCGATGGGGAGATCGAGGACCTCGGCGATTTCGGTGTAGCTGAGCTCCTCCCCATCGCGCAACCAGACGACAATCCGGTAGTGTTCGGGGAGACCGTCCATCGCCGCGGTGACGCGATCGAGCAGATCCGATGACACGGCCTGTCGCTCCGGGCCGGCTGACGGATCCGCAGCGCGCGCCACGATCTCGTCGGACTGATCCACCACCAGGTTGAGGAGCCTGCCTCGTCGTCGGTGGTGCCCACGAAGGTAGTTCCAGGCGATCTGAAAAACCCAGGTCGAGACCTTGGCCTCGCCGCGGAAACCGGCGAGCCCGCGCCACACTCGAAGAAAGATCTCCTGAGTCGCATCGAACGCCTCATCATCGTTGTCGGTGAGTCGTCGCGCCAATCGCCAGATCGGCCGCCGAAAGCGCTCATACACCTCGTCGAATACCACCTCTCAAGTGTGCCATGGATCGCACGAGCCGGGCCTCCTTTCCTCATTCAGTGTGACGCTCTAAAGGATGGGGAGTTCCCGAATCTCATGATCCGAAAGGAGGCCTCGGATCCGCCGTTCGAGATCCCGAGCCACGCGGAGATAGACCTCGTCATCCTCGCCGTAGGGATCTCTGATCGACCAGGATTCGAGCTGCGCCCCGAGGGAGGGAGGAAGATAACTCAGACCGGCGGGGCCCAGGAGCGAGACGATGATGTCGAAGCCTGCCAGGTCGATGCTCTCGAACCCCTTGGAAGAGAGTCCGCCCGGGTCGTAGCCGAGCGCCTCCAGCGCCGCAACGGTCGCGGGCACGATCCGGCCGAAAGGCATGATGCCGGCGGATGACGCCCTGACCTCCATCACCCCCAAGCCGCGGGCGATGGCCTCGGCCATCGGCGAGCGGCAGGTGTTGCCGACACAGATGAAAAGGATGTTCAGCGGCGCCATGCGGGCATTGTAGACCCGACCGGTTGCGTCCGCTGAAGGGGCGCCTCCCTTCGTGAGCCGGCGGTCGGGGATCGGCGGCCGGGAGGCGCAGGTGGGATTTTTGCGAGAGCCGCCCGACTCCGGACCGGCATTCGGCCATGTTGCGCCCCATCCCGCTCAAACCGAAGCCGGGGTCGGGACACGACCGCGAACGGCTTGCGAGCTGCGATCGACGACCGAGGATTCGCGAGAACCGGTTGCCCTGGCGAGCAATTGACCACACCCGCACGAGGGGGTAGCCTGTTGGCTGCCGTATTGGATGGAGCCGGAACGTTGGTGCTGACTGGTTACAACACCGATATCGAAAACGCGGGCACGACGTACCACGTGCAGACCGAAGACAAGGGACGCTCGAACCCCATCGTCGAGAGCCTGGTCTACGCCCGCGGGGAGATCCTGTATTCGAGGAGGACCTCGTACCGGGATCTCGTTGAAGAGGAAGTCGAGAACAGCGCCATCGCCACCCTCATGGAGCGCCAACACCACACCATCGTCGAAGTGATTCGACGCGGCCGGCTGGCGCAGTTGGTGGACGGGCCGGAAACAGTCAACGAAGACGACGACACCGGGATCTCGCGTGGCGGCGATATTGGTTTACTCGATGCTGAAAACGCGACCGGGGGCGAGGGCGACGAGCCGACCCTCGATCAGGTCATCCTCGATTATCTCGCGGCTCAACGCGGCCGCGCTCATCTCGTGCTCCGGGCCGTCGGCAAACACGATTTCGTTTACGGCAGCAAAGCCGAGATCTCGATCTCCGCGGTCGACTCGCAGTCGAACACCGTACAGCCTGGGGTCCGGATCACTGTGCTCTTCAAGTCGACCTCGGAACCGCGCCGTTTGGTTCTTGCCGAGGGGAAGACCGACGACGACGGGGTCTTTGTCGCAACCGAACTGCTGCCCGAATTCAGCGGTGGAACCTCGGCGGTCGTCATCACCGCCGAGTCCGACCTCGGCCAATCCGAGATCAAACACCTCGTCCACCGGTGACCGGAGCACCGCCAGAAGCGGGGACCGAGTGGCTGGCGCTCCCGCTCCCGTTCCCGGGGTGCCGGACCCGCATCGGGTGGAAACCACTGGAAGCAAAGGGCGGTCTTGCGGAGTTCATGATCATCCCCCCGATCGCCGAATCTGCTTTCTACCTCCGACTCACCACAAACTCTGCATTCGAGCTTGCTCCTCGGGAGGTTTTGAGGTAGAGTGCGCGTCGCCGTGGGCCGTTAGCTCAATTGGCAGAGCAAGTGACTCTTAATCACTAGGTTGGAGGTTCGATTCCTCCACGGCTCACCATTTCCTTTCATCCGCGCGAAAGTGGCGGAACCGGTAGACGCGCGAGACTTAGGATCTCGTGGGGGACTCCCCGTGGGGGTTCGATTCCCCCCTTTCGCACCAGCCGGAGAGAATTCATGACATACAAATTGACCGAGCATGCAAACTACAAACTCGAGGTTGCCGGCAGCCTCCAAACCGAAATCGTCGACCGCGAGCGGCAGGCCATCGTCCGCTCGATCAGGCGTCGAGCGAAGCTTCCCGGTTTTCGCGACGGCAAGGCACCGGAGTCGATGATCCGAGCCCGTTTTGCCGATGATATCGACGCCGAGCTCAAGGAGCATCTCAGCCAGCTTGTCTGGCAGGAGGTGATGGAGGCGGAGAAGGATCTCCAGCCCCTCACCGTGCCCCAGGTGCGCGGGGTGGACTTGACCGACGACGGCTCCTTCGAGTTCACCGCCGAGTTCGAGGTGAGGCCGAGCTATGAGCTTCCCGATCTCGCCACCGCCACGCTCGACGAGGTGTCGCTCGATGTCGCCGCCGCCGAGGTCGACGCCGAGCTCGAGCAGCTCCGGCAGCAGCAGGGTGTCTGGGAGCCGGTGGAAGACCGGGAGGCGGTCGATGGGATGCTCATCGAAGCCGATCTGGTCGGGCTGATGGAAGATTCGGACCAGGAACCCTATGAAGAGAACGATGCCCGTTTTGTCCTCGGCGCAGACTCCTTGCCCCCCGAGGTCAACGAGGCGCTCCAGGGGGCCAGGGCCGGCGACGAGAGAGTCGCGGTCAAGGCCTTTCCCGAGGATGACCAGAACAAAGAACGGGCCGGCAAGAAGGTCAACTACACCATCAAGGTCAAGGCCCTGAAAGCCAAAGTCCTGCCCGAGGTCGACGACGAGCTTGCCAAAACCCTCGGTCTCGAGGATCTGGCCGAGCTCAAGGAGCGGCTCAACGAGGCGCTCGTGCGGCGAAAGACCGCCGAACGCCGGGATCAATGGCGGCGGTCGTTGCTCGACCAGCTTTCCGGCGGCATCGACCTCAATTCCCTGCCGTCGTCCCTGGTTCAGAACGCCGTCAGCGAGCGGGTGAATCGTTTTGCCTATGAGATGGCCATGCGCGGCGCCGGTCCCGAGGACGGGAACTTTGATTGGCAGGAACTCTCGGCCAAGGCCGAACCCGCCGCCCGCCGGTTTGTTGCCGACAATCTCGTCCTCGAGCAACTGGCGATGGAGTGGGAGACCCCGGTCCCCGAGGCCGAAGTCGAAGCCTATATCACCGCGGAAGCCTCTCGGCTCGGCATTCCGCCGACCGAACACAAGGCCAATCTCGCCGCCGAGGAGAAGCTCGAGTCGATTCGGCACGCGGCGCGGATGACCGCGGTGGTCGATGAGATGATCCGCAGAGCGGGCGGGGAGATGGAAAAATGAGCTTCACGATCCCCTACGTCATCGAGAAGACAAGTCGGGGCGAACGGTCCTACGACATCTTTTCGCGCCTGCTCAAGGACAATGTCATCTTCCTCGGATCGGCCATCGATGACCAGGTGGCCTCCCTCGTCATCGCCCAACTGCTCTTTCTCGAGGCCGAGAACCCCGAAAAGGACATCTATCTCTACGTCAACACCCCGGGCGGAGCCATCACCGCCGGGCTCGCCATCTACGACACGATGCAGTACGTCAAACCCGATGTCGCCACCATCGCCCTCGGTCAGGCGGCCTCCATGGGCGCCATCCTCCTCGCGGGCGGCGCGGCGGGGAAGAGGTACGCGCTGCCGCACAGCCGGGTCCTGCTGCACCAACCGCTGATGTCGGGCCTCCAGGGTCAGGCGACGGATATCGACATCCACGCCAAGGACATCATGCGGCTTCGGGAGCGGTTGAACAGAATCCTGGCCGATCACACGGGACAACCCATGGACAAGATCAATCTCGACACCGAACGGGACTTCATTCTCGAGGCGGATGGAGCGAAAGACTACGGCCTCATCGACAAGATCATTGTTTCCAGAGAGTAGACCTGAAATGGGATACAATGAACCGAGGAGGATAGATGTCGAATCGAGACGGTGACGTACTTCGGTGCAGCTTTTGCGGCAAAAGCCAGCACGAGGTCCGCAAACTCATAGCCGGACCCACCGTGTATATCTGCAACGAATGCGTCGAGGTCTGTCTCGACATCATCGCCGAGGATCGCGTCCACGAGGCCAAGGCGCGCCAGCAGGTGCTGGCCAAACCGCCGGAGATCAAGGCCTATATCGATGAGTACGTCATCGGTCAGGAGATGGCGAAAAAAAAGCTCGCCGTCGCGGTCTACAACCACTACCGCCGGATCGAATACCAGCGCGGCCGGAGCAACAACGACGTCGAGCTGTCCAAGTCCAACATCCTCCTCATCGGACCCACCGGGACCGGCAAGACCCTTCTCGCTCAAACCCTGGCGAGGCAACTCCAGGTTCCTTTCACCATCGTCGACGCCACCACGCTCACCGAGGCCGGCTATGTCGGCGAGGATGTCGAGAACATCCTTCTCCGGCTCTACCAGGCGGCCAACGGCGATCGTGAAGCGGCCGAGCGGGGCATCGTCTACATCGATGAGATCGACAAGGTCGCGCGCAAGTCCGAAAACCCGTCCATCACGCGCGACGTCTCGGGCGAGGGTGTGCAGCAGGCGCTTCTGAAGATCCTCGAGGGAACTGTCGCCAACGTGCCGCCCCAGGGTGGCCGCAAACACCCCCACCAGGAGTTCCTTCAGATCGACACCACCAATATTCTGTTCATCTGCGGTGGAGCCTTTGTCGGTCTCGAGGACCTCATCGCCCATCGATTGAATCAGAAGATGATGGGATTCGGCGCGAATCTGTCGGGCAATTCCCCCGACACCACCGACCTCCTCGAGGAGGTTCACCCCGAGGACCTCATCAAGTACGGCATGATCCCGGAGTTCGTCGGTCGGATTCCGGTGGTGGCAACCCTGCACGAACTCGACCATGACGCTCTGGTCCGAATTCTCACCGAGCCGAAGAACTGTCTCGTGCGTCAGTATGAGACCGTCCTCGGTTTCGAGGGCGTCGAGCTGAGCTTCGAACCGGACGCTCTCGCCGCGGTGGCCCACGAAGCCATCTCCCGCAAGGTGGGCGCCCGGGGTCTGCGGATCATCCTCGAGGAACTGATGCTCGATATCATGTACCAGATTCCGGCGCTGCCCGATCTCAAGGAGTTGACGATTACCCGGGATGTGGTCGAACATCGGGTTGCGCCGCTTCCGGCCGTGAGAAAGGTAAGCTGAGACGTCCGCGGCGCGGCACCGCGCCTCCTTCAACCTAGTACCGCCAGCCCGAGTCCTCTCCCCCAGAAGAAAGACACAAGATGACAGCAGTCCGTGAAACCCAGACGCTCGCCATCGTTCCGTTGCGGGACATGGTCGTTTTTCCGCACATGATGGCGCCGTTCGTGGTCGGCAGACGACCCTCGGTGGTCGCCCTCGAGCGCGCCCTCGAACGACCCGACAAGAGGCTTTTCCTCGCCACCCAGCGGGATCCGAAAATCGATGAGCCCACGCTTGCCGACATCCACGGACTCGGGGTGGTTGCGCGGGTTGTCCAGCATCTCCAGCTCGCCTCGGGCAACATCAAGGTGATGGTCGAGGGGCTCGAGCGCGCCCGGCTGGCCGAAGTCCAAGACGATCCCGAATGTCTGATGGCGACGGTCAAGGTCGAGCGCGTCGAGGTCGGCGAAGACCAGACCCTCAACCGTTACATGGCTCAGTTGACCGAGTTCTTCAAAGAGTACGCCAAGCTCTCCCACCATCTCTCGGCCGAAGGGGTGCTGGCATCACTCCAGACCGATGATCCTGACCAATTCGCCGACATCCTCGCGGCCCACCTCAACCAACCGACGGCGGAGAAGCAGCGGCTTCTCGAGCTGCTCAACCCCCTCGATCGACTCCAGCGGCTCAACGATCTTCTCGATGTGGAGATCGAGAAACTCAACATCGACCGTCGTCTCTCGTCACGGGTCAAGAAGCAGATGGAGAAGGCGCAGCGCGAATATTACCTGTCGGAGAAGATCAAAGCCATCAACGAAGAGCTGGGACGGAACGACACCACCGAGGAACTCGCCGAGCTCAAGAAGCAGATCGACGAGTCGGGGATGACCGAAGAGGCCAAAGAGAAGGCCGTCATCGAGATCCGTCGTCTCGAAGGGATGCCGCCGGTTTCCGCGGAAGCCGGGGTCTCGCGCAACTATGTCGACTGGTTGCTGGCGGTGCCCTGGTCAAAGTCGTCCCGCGAGATCCGTGACATCGTGCGGGCCGAGACCGTCCTCAACGAAGACCACTATGGGCTCGAGAAGGTCAAGGAGCGGATCCTCGAGTTCTTGGCGGTGCGCCAACTCGTCCGCAAGACCGGCGGCACCATCTTGTGCTTTGTCGGTCCCCCGGGAGTCGGAAAGACATCGTTGGCGCGGTCCATCGCACGCGCCACCGGACGGAAATTCGTTCGGTTGTCCCTCGGTGGGGTGCGCGACGAGGCCGAGATCCGCGGTCACCGGCGGACCTATATCGGCGCGTTTCCCGGGCAGATCATCCAGATGATGCGCAAGGGCGGTACCATCAATCCGGTGCTGCTTCTCGACGAGGTCGACAAGATGGCGGCCGATTTCCGCGGCGACCCGGCCGGGGCCCTGCTCGAGGTGCTCGATCCCGAGCAGAACAACACCTTCCATGACCACTATCTCGATGTCGAGTACGACCTTTCCAAGGTGCTCTTCATCTGTACCGCAAATGTTACCCACCCGATCCCGCCCGCGCTGCTCGACCGTATGGAGAAGGTCGAACTCTCGGGCTACACCCACCACGAGAAGCTCCAGATCGCGCTTGGGTTCCTGGTACCGCGCCAGACCGACCGCCACGGCTTGACCAAGTTCAACGTCGACTTCACCGAAGACGGGTTGAAATTTCTCATCGAGGGCTACACCCGCGAGGCCGGGGTGCGAAACCTCGAGCGGGAGATCTCCTCGATCTGCCGCAAGCTCGCGCGGAAGGTGCTCAAGGAGAAGATCAAAGCCAAGAACGCAGCCCTCGAGATCACGCCGGAGGCGGTCGGAGAGCTCCTCGGCAAGCCGAGGTACCGGACCCAGAAGCCCGAGCAGGATCCCGAGATCGGGGCGGCTTCCGGGCTCGCCTGGACCCAGGTCGGCGGCGAGTTGCTGACCACTGAAGTGACGCTCATGCGAGGAAAGGGCGTCCTCACGCTCACCGGTCAACTCGGTGACGTGATGCAGGAGTCGGCCCGCGCGGCACTGTCCTTTGTCCGTTCCAAGGCCGACGAGCTCGGGATCGACCCCGACGTCTTCGCCACCCAGGACGTCCACCTTCACGTTCCCGAGGGAGCGATACCCAAGGATGGACCTTCGGCCGGAATCACCCTCGCGATCGCGCTCATCTCGGCGTTTACCAGGATCCCGGTTCGCGTCGATGTGGCGATGACGGGTGAGATCACCCTCCGTGGTCGGGTCTTGCCGGTCGGGGGCGTCAAGGACAAGGTGCTCGCGGCCTATCGAGCGGGCATTCGCGAGGTGATTCTCCCCGAAGAGAACGAAAAGGACCTCGAGGAGATCCCGAAGGACGTGCGCAACGAAATCGAGTTCCATTTCGTCAGCCACATGGACAAGGTCATCGCGAACGCCCTGGTTCGCGAGCTGGATACGGACGTGTCTGCGGCGGCTGGCGATCATTCCGCACGCGTGGATTCGCCGCCCATGGCTCATTGACAGCGTGGAAATACGCGAGGTCAGCTTTCGTGGATCGGCGCTGAAGCCATCCGATCGGCCGCAGGAGTTCCTTCCCCAGATCGCGGTCGCCGGTCGCTCCAACGTCGGCAAGTCAAGCCTGCTCAATTGGTTGCTGCGTCAGAATCTGGCGAGAGTCGCCAAGGCACCGGGCAAGACACGGATGCTGAACTTCTTTCTGATCAACCAATCGTTCTTTCTGGTCGATCTTCCGGGTTATGGCTATGCCAAGGTCGGACGGGCGCTCCAGGAGGAGTGGGGTCGGGAGCTCGGAAAATACCTCTCGACGGAGGACAGGTTGGCAGGGGTCATCACTCTGGTGGACATCCGCCACGGACTGACCGAGCTTGATCTCGGGCTTCAGGAAATGCTGCAGTCCCAAGGGACTGAGCGCCTGGTGGTGCTCACCAAGGCTGACAAGATCAATCGTGGGAAACGAGCGAACATGCGGTTGAAGGTGCAGAACGAGCTCGGTCTGGCGCGTCCGCCCGCGGTGGTGAGTGTCAAGACCGGCGAAGGTCGGAAGGAACTGCTCGCAAGTATCGACGAACTCGTCGATCGGTGGCGATCCAGATAACGGAGAAACTGACATGGGACGCAAGAAAAAGACCAACGAAGACCCGGTTGTGATTCCCCTCGATCTCGATGACGAGATCGAGGAACGGGAACAGGCCGCGGCCGCCGCGGCCGCTCAAGAGGGTCGCCTCGACCTCACCCAGCTCAAGGAGATGACGATCAACGAGCTCTGCGGCGTAGCCAAATCGCTCAAGGTCGAGAACCCGACCGGGATGCGGCGGCAGGATCTGATCTTCCGCATTCTCCAGCGCCAGACCGAGCGCGAAGGCCTGATCTTCGGCGAGGGTGTGCTCGAGGTGCTTCCGGAAGGATTCGGATTTCTCCGGGCTCCCGAGTACAACTACCTGCCGGGTCCGGACGACATCTATGTGTCGCCGTCGCAGATCCGGCGCTTCAACCTCCACACCGGCGACACGGTGTCGGGCCAGATCCGACCGCCGAAGGAGGGCGAACGGTACTTCGCCCTGATCAAGGTCGAGGCCATCAACTTCGAGCCGCCCGAGGTGGCCATGGAGAAGGTGCACTTCGACAATCTGACGCCGCTCTACCCGCAGGAATGGCTCAGGCTCGAGGTCGAGGGAAACATGACGTCGCGGGTCATGGATCTGGCAACCCCGCTCGGCAAGGGTCAGCGCGGACTCCTGGTGGCGCCGCCGCGGACCGGCAAGACCATGATGTTGCAGGCCATCGCCAACTCCATCACCACCAACGATCCGGAGGTCACCCTCATCGTGCTCCTCATCGATGAACGACCCGAGGAAGTCACCGACATGCAGCGTTCGGTGCACGGCGAGGTCATCTCCTCGACCTTCGACGAGCCCGCGACCCGCCACGTCCAGGTGGCGGAGATGGTGATCGAGAAAGCCAAGCGCCTGGTCGAACACAAGCGCGACGTCGTGATCCTCCTCGACTCCATCACCCGGCTCGCCCGCGCCTACAACACCGTCGTGCCGCCATCGGGCAAGGTGCTCTCGGGTGGTGTCGATTCCAACGCACTGCAAAAACCCAAGCGGTTCTTCGGTGCCGCGCGCAACATCGAGGAGGGCGGCAGCCTGACCATCGTCGGCACCGCCCTGATCGACACCGGCTCGCGGATGGACGATGTGATCTTCGAGGAGTTCAAGGGCACCGGCAACATGGAGGTCCACCTCGACCGCAAGCTCGTCGAGCGCAGGGTCTTCCCCTCCATCGATATCCACAAGTCCGGAACCCGGAAGGAAGAGCTCCTCATCGACGAGTGGGAGCTTCGCCGGATCTGGGTCCTGCGCAAGGTGCTGTCCTCGTTGTCGCCGGTGGAGGCCATGGAGCTCCTGCTCGAGCGGCTCGGCGGGACAGCGACCAATCGGGATTTCCTCGAAGCGATGTCGCAGGGCTAGCAATTCGTCGGACGAATGGCGAGTGCTGAGGCGTGTCGTTGCTTGACAGGCGGTTTCGAGAAGGAGAGACTCGGTCGCATGACGGTATCTGGGATTCTCGACAAGGCGGGAGCCGGAGAGCGTATCGATCGAGCCGAGATCGAGCTGCTCTTCGCCGAGGGTTCGCTTCTCGAACTCGGCCAGGCGGCGGATGCCGTCAGGCGGCGAAAGACCGACGCCGGAGTCGCCTCCTATATCATCGACCGCAACATCAACTACACCAACGTGTGCATCTATCGCTGTCGGTTCTGCGCCTTTTACCGGACCAGGGACGCGAGTGACGCCTATGTCCTCCCGTTCTCGGAGATCGCCGACAAGGTGGCTGAGACCGTCGCCTCCGGCGGTACCGGAATCCTCCTCCAGGGCGGCGTCCACCCCGATCTCCGCATGGAGTTCTACGAAGACCTGTTGCGGAGGCTCAAGGCCCGGTTTCCGCAGATCCATCTGCACGCGTTCTCGGTGCCCGAAATCTGGTTTCTCGCCAAGGCGGAGAGGCTGCCGGTATCCGAGGTCATTTCGCGACTCATGGCCGCCGGGTTGGAGTCGATTCCCGGCGGCGGCGCCGAGATCCTCGAGGACGAAACCAGGCGTCGGATCCTGTCGCGCGCGAAGGCAAGCACGAGCCAATGGCTCGAGGTCCACGGCGCTGCGCACGGTCTCGGGCTGCGGACCACGGCGACGATGATGTTCGGCGTCGGCGAACCGATCGCCGCACGTGTCGAGCATTTTCTCGGCGTCCGCGACCTCCAGGATCGTACCGGCGGGTTCACCGCCTTCATCCCGTGGACCTTCCAGGACCGGGGCACCGACCTCGAAGGAGACGTCGAACCCGTCGGCGGACTCGACTATCTGCGAACCCTCGCCATCGCCCGGCTTGCCCTCGACAACATCGACCACGTCCAGGGCTCGTGGGTCACCCAGGGCGCCAAGATCGGGCAGCTCTCGCTCTTCTTCGGCGCTGACGACCTCGGGTCCATCATGCTCGAGGAGAACGTGGTCGCCGCGGCAGGCGTCCGGTTTCGGATGAGCCAGCGGGACATGGAGCGCACCATCCGCGAGGCCGGCCTTGAGCCGCGCCAGCGGCGCACCCTCTACGAGCCGCTGTAGCGAGGTCGTGAGGTCTTGGGCCGACTCGCATCACTTCACCAAGACCCCAGGATCCCCCAAGACCTCAAGACCTCACGACCCCCTAGCCGATGATCTCGAACTGCTCCTGATGCTGGAGTGGATTCTCGCGCAGGATCACCTGGACATCGTGGACCTCTTCGAGCTCTCGCAGCAGCTCGCGGAACGGTCCCTGGAGATAGTGGGAGACCTCGGGGTGGACAACCAGCGAGATCTGGTCGCTGAGCTCGGCAGTCACCGCTGCGAGCAGTTCGCGGCGAATTTCGAGGCAGATGGTGGCGAGAGCCTTGATTCTCCCCGAACCGTGGCAGTACGGACACTCGCGGCTCAGGGTTCGATCGAGGCTCGGCCGGGTCCGCTTCCGCGTCAGCTGGATCAGCCCGATATCGGACATGGGCAAGAGCTGGATCCGCGCCGGGTCGGCCTCGAGTTCGGCCTCGAGGGCCTGGTAGAGATCGAGGCGATGGGCGAGCTCCTCCATATCGATGAAATCAATGACGATAATGCCGCCGAGGTCGCGCAGTCGAAGTTGTCGCGCGATCTCGCGCACCGCCTCCAGGTTGAGAGTGAAAACGGTCTCTTCAAGCGACTTTGTGCCGACATACTTGCCGGTGTTGACGTCGATGGCGACCAGAGCCTCGGTTTGATTGACCACCAGATAGCCGCCGGATTTCAGCCACACCTTGGGACGGAGCGCCTTTTCGAGTTCCCGGTCGAGTCCGAAGGCACTCATCAGATCGGTCGTCTTTCGGAAGAGCTTGAGTCGAGGTACCAGGCTCGGGTCCGATTGCTCGAGGAACTCGAGGATCTCTTCGAAGGCCTCCTCTTCATCGACCCAGGCTTCCTGTACCGCCGAGGTGAAGGTGTCCCGAACCGCGCGCAGCACCGGGCTCAGCTCGTGGTGCACGAGATAGGGAGCATTGGTCCGATCCGAGGTGGCTTGAATCTGTTCCCAGAGGTTGGCGAGATATCGCCGATCCGCCTCCAACTCGACGCGACCCTGTCCCTCCCCGGCGGTGCGGACGATCCAACCACCGCCACCGAACGAATCGATCAACGCCTTGAGCCGAGCACGTTCTTCGTCCTCGGTAATCCGTCGTGAGACGCCGAGTTGATCCACCGTCGGCATGTAGACCAGGAAACGTCCGGGGAGGGTGATATGAGTGGTCAGTCGAGCACCCTTGGTGCCGATGGGGTCCTTCACGACCTGGACCAGGACCTCCTGGCCCTGGCGGAGAAGATCGCCGATATCGGTGTCGGCGGTCTCGTTGGGTGTCGGATCGTCGTCGACCCGGAAGATGTCGGTGAAGTCATCCATCACAGCGCCGGCTTCGCGGACATAGAGAAAACCGTCCCGGGCGAGTCCGACATCGACAAACGCCGCCTGCATTCCCGGGAGGACTCGGGTGACCCGACCCTTGTAGAGGTTGCCGACCACCGACGAGGTTCGATGCCGTTCGGCGCGGTAGCTGACCAGCCGCGACTTCTCGCGCAGCGCAACCCGGGTTTCAAAGGGGTTGACCGAGAGAAAGAGGATCGAGTTCATCACTGATTCACCAGACGATGCCGCCAGACCGACTGTACCGCACCGAGCGCCGCACAGGTCGAGAGCAGAGAAGAGCCGCCATAGGAGAAGAGCGGCAGCGTGATTCCGGTGGTCGGCAAGAGACCGAGGACCATCCCGAGATTGACCACCACCTGAAATGCGAGCCAGGCGCCGACCAGGACCGCCAACACGAGGCCGTGGCGGTTTTCGGCGACCGCAGCGGCCATTCCGATGCGATAGAGCATCAAGGCATAGGCCAAGAAGAGACCGGTGGCGCCGACGAAACCGGTCGCCTCGGCCCACACGGCAAAGGCGAAATCGGTGTGTTGCGCCGGGAGAAACCGGAGCAGCGACTGGGAGCCTCGACCGACACCCTCCCCGGCCAGTCCGCCGGCGCCGACGGCGATCTTCGACTGGCGGACCTGATAGCCGACGCCATACGGGTCGCGCTCGGGATCCAGGACGGTCAGCACCCGTTCCTTCTGGAAGTCCTTCAAGACGGTCTGCCAGGAGGCGACGCCGAGGAGGATGCCGAGCACGACGAGACCGATCCATGCCCATCGTGGGAGGCCGCCCAGCCACAGGCCGGCGACGGCCACCGGGAGATAGGTCAGAGTCACCCCGAGGTCGGGCTCGAGAGCAACCAACCCGCCGGCAACACCGACGAGCGCGACCAGGACCGTCGACTCCCTCGCCGAAAGCCTGGAACCGCTGCGGCGGGCGAGCCAGGCGGCGACCACGAGAATCGTCGTCACGCGGGCGAATTCGCTGGGCTGGATCGTCAACGGGCCGATGGCGAACCAACCGCGGGTTCCGCTGCGCATCTCGCCGAAAACCAGGACGGCCACGAGCGCTGCGAGGCCGACGACATAGAGGAGCGGGGCCAGGCGGGCGTAAAGATCGAGTCGGACGCGGGACAGCGCCAGCAGCGTCAGCATGCCGCCGCAGGCCCACAGAAGCTGGCGCGTAAGGAGTTGGGTTCCGACGACGCCTGACACCGCGCTCTGGGTCACCAGCGACGCTCCGAGAATTCCGGCGACCGCGAGAATCAGCCAGGCGTCGATTCGGTGTTCCATGGCGTGATCTTACCCCCCTTGACCCTGAGTCGGAGCCGGACCGACGTTTTCTCCGAGGGCTGCAGACAGGATCGCGGCGGCGGTCGGGGCCGCGATGCTCCCGCCTCCCCCACCATGTTCGACAACCAGAGCGATGACGATCTGCGGTTCGTCGATGGGCGCCCAGCCGACGAACCAGGCGTGGTGTTGGAGGTTTGGCGCGAGATCACTCGAGTTCACGCCTTCCTGGAGGCGGACCACCTGCGCGGTGCCGGTCTTGCCCGCGACCGGGAACGCCGCCAATGCCCGGGCGGTTCCCCGCTCGCCGTGGACAACCAACTCAAGACCGTGGCCGATCAGCTCGAGCCGTGATGGATTCAGGCCCAGATCGACGGGTGCGGCCGCCGTCGGATTGACCACAACATGCGGGGTAACCAGCCGCCCGCCATTGGCCAACGCGGCGAACGCCCGCGCCAACTGGATGGCGGTCGCGAGCACGGGCCCCTGCCCGATGGACACCGAAACCGCCTCGCCCGGATACCATGGCGTGCCGCGCACGCGACGGCTCCACTCAGGATTCCCGATGAGGCCGGACGCCTCCGACGGCAGACCGATGCCGGTTCGACGTCCGAACCCGAAGGTCTCGAGCCAACCGGCCATTCTCTCGATCCCCAGGCGCTGACCGAGTTGGTAGTAGTAGACGTCGCACGACGCCTCGAGGGATCGGGCGAGGTTGACGGTGCCGTGGCCACCCCGATTCCAGCAGCGAAACCGGTGTCCGTGGAGGACCACCCCTCCGGTGCACTGGACCGTCCAATCGGGTGTGATGATGCCTTCCTCCAAGGCCGCGATGGCGAGGAAGGGTTTGATGGTGGAACCCGGCGGGTAGGTTCCCTGAAGGCAGCGATCCTGGAGCGGGAGGCGGGGGTCGTCGACGAGGGTGTTCCAGTCCTCGGTCGACAGCTTGCCCGAGAAGAGTTCGGGATCAAAAGACGGCGCGGAGTACAGAACTCGAACGGCGCCGTTCTTCGGGTCGATGGCAGCAACCGCCCCGCCCCGCTCACCGAGGGCGGCGGCCGCAACCTGCTGGAGATCGGCATCGAGGGTGACCGCGAGGTCCTTGCCCGATGTCGAGGAACTCTCCCGCACCACACCGAGTTGCCGACCCACCGCCGAGACCACGACCCAGCGTTCGCCGGGTCGACCGGTGAGAAAATCATCGGCCAGAGCTTCGATGCCGATGGCGCCGACGCGGGAGTTGGGATCGAGCCGTGGGTTCTCCGCCAACTCGTCCTCCGAAACCAACCGGAGGTGCCCGACGGCGTGGGCGATGGCGGGGCCGAATGGGTAGTGTCGGCGAAAGCCGGCGACGATCGAGAGTTCCGGGTGATCGCTCTGGTGGGAGCGCACCCGCGCGACCTGGTTCCAGTCCAGGTTCTCTCCCACCACCATGGGTGCAAGGCGATCGATCCTCCTTTGATTGACGCGCTCGAGAAGAGAGGCGGCCCCGCCGATTCCGAGATCGGCGACAAAGAGCACGGTTTCATCGAGGTTGCCGGCCTCGTCGGGAAAGAGGAGGAGGTCCCAGGTCGGGAGGTTGTCGGCCAGAACATGGCCGCGGCGGTCGTAGATTCTGCCCCGGACCGCGGCCAGTGGGAGGCGGCGGAGACGGTTGTTCTCGGCCATTCGCCGCCAGTGGGCGCCCTCGATCAGTTGGAGCTGGGCGAGCCTGAGGTGGAGGGCGCCGAGGACGAGGAAGATCGCCAACAAGAGCGTCATGGCGCGTCGCCGGACCGGACCGAGGTCTTCGCGGATCTCCACTATCTGAGTTTCTTCGCCCGGTGCGTGATCCACCTCGTCGGAAGATTGAGGGCGATCATCCATCCGACAAGTCCGCACCACAGCGAGGTGAGGACGACGCTGAGAATGAGATAGTGGCCGGTCAGCTCTGCGGCGAGCCCGAGGGGGAGGAGAGCGAGGTGCCGAACGACGATCATCAGACCGGCCCCGAGAGCGCCGAACGCAAACCATGCGCGCGGTGACCGGTCGGCTACCAGAGGCACGACAAAGCTCAGAACCACCGCCGAGGCGCTCCACGCGATGGCGCCCGGACCGACGACCGGCTCCAAGACCAGATCCCAGGCGAGGCCCAGCAGCAGGGCAAAATGGGGCCAGCGCCGTTCCGCCATCAGCAGCGGCGCCCCGACCACGAAAACCATGGGGAGAAGGACGGCTGTCAGCCAGGCCGGCGAGTCGGGCCAACCGAGAGCGACCTGGACAACCAGCGTCAGCGTGGCAAGAAGAGCCATTTTCATGGTTGCTTCTCGTTCGGCGGTTGGCCGTGCATCCAGCCGTCAAGCAGAAGCACGACCCGAACGGTGGCGAGGGCCGCAGCGGTTTCGGCGCGGACCTCGAGAAAAGCCTGGTCGCTCTCCCGGACCGCGGTCACACTGCCGACAGGGAGCCCCGGTGGATAGATGCCGTCGGCGCCGCTGGTCACAAGGCGTTCGCCCCGCATGAGTTGGGCCTGGCGTGGAATGAACTGGATCTCGAGTTCTCCGGTATCGCTGCCGACGGCGAGGCCCTGGACCCTCCCTTCGGGGGTCTGAATGGCGATGGCTGCAACCGGATGGGTGATGAGCTCGATCCAACAGCGCCGTCCTTCCGTTCGAATGACGCGGCCGATGACCCCGGTGTCGGCGATGGCGGGCGTGTCGGTGGCGATGCGGCGATCGACCGTGACCAGGGCGATCATCCGCCCTCGAGCCAGGTCCCGGTAGGTTGTCCGTGCCGGAACCGCGGCGGAGGTGAGGTTCGGGATCATCGCCGCGATGGAGTTGAGTTCGCGGTGGGCAGCCATGTCCTCGGTCATGATCCAGTTGATCGCCCGGGCTTTCTCGAGCTCGAGTCGAAGACCTCGGTTGATCACGACCAGACGGGTTGATTCGGAAAAACCGGTCACGGCGCCACCGACCGACGAACCGATGGTTTCGCCGATCCGGAAAACCGGCGAGATCGCCATCCGTGCCCAGAACGAGAGGACCCGTTCTCCGCCCGGAGTCTGCACCTGCGCCGCCGCGAGAAGTTCGAGAAGAACCCACAGCAGGCCGGTTCGCAGGACGAGAATTTGGCGTTCGGTCACGCTCGCGAAGCCAACCTTTCACCGCCAGCCGGCGGTCGTGCGGCCATGATAACGAAGTTCTCGGCCACGAGTCCGCTCATCTCACCCGCCGACTCCGGCCGACCGGGCGCAACCCATCGCAGGCCGTGCGCTGCAACCCGATGAAAAGCGCGGGCTCGACTCAGCAAACCGGCGTGGTTTCGGCCACATCGGCTAGGTGGGGAGGTGCCGGCGGTTGACTCAAGGAATCGCGATCTTGCGCAGCAGATCGATGTTGGTGAGCATGAGACCGGTACCCCGAACCACGGCCGATGACGGGTCCTCGCAGTGGGCCACGGGCAGGCCGGTTTCCTCGCGCAACCGCTTGTCGAGATTCTTCAGCAGAGAACCACCACCGGCGAGAATGATCCCCTTGTCCATGATGTCCGCCGAGAGCTCGGGAGGCGTCCGCTCGAGGGCATTGCGGACGGCGTCGACGATGGTGGCAACGATTTCGGTCAGGGCCTCGCGCACCTCTTCATCGGTGATGGTGAGGTTCTTGGGCACGCCTTCGACGAGATCGCGACCCTTGACCTCCATGCTCAGAGGTTCGTCGAGGGGGTAGGCGGAGCCGACTTCCATCTTGATCATTTCAGCCGTCCGCTCGCCAAGCAGGAGATTGTACTTCTTCTTCAGGTACTGGATGATC
Source organism: Acidobacteriota bacterium (assembly GCA_024641545.1). Classification (GTDB taxonomy): domain Bacteria; phylum Acidobacteriota; class Thermoanaerobaculia; order Thermoanaerobaculales; family Sulfomarinibacteraceae; genus JAHECW01. The sequence goes on along the minus strand of JAHECW010000002.1, from coordinate 15,742 downwards.
GCCTCATCCATCTCGTTGCCGGCGACCCGGACCGATCGCGAGTACACAACCCCGGCGAGCGAAATCACCGCCACGTCCGAGGTTCCGCCGCCGATATCGACAATCATGTTGCCCGACGGCTCGGTGATCGGCAGCCCCGCTCCGATGGCAGCAGCCATCGCCTGTTCGATAAGGTAGACCTCGCTGGCTCCAGCTTTCAAGGCGGTGTCCCGGACCGCGCGCTTCTCAACCTGGGTGATCTCTGAAGGCACCGAAATGACGATTCTCGGGCGGACGAGAAACGACCTGCCGTGCGCCTTTTTGATGAAGTGTTCGAGCATCTTCTCGGTGACCTCGAAATCGGCGATCACCCCGTCCTTCATCGGTCGGATGGCCTGGATGTTGGAGGGAGTCTTTCCCAACATGTCTTTGGCCTTGGCGCCAACCGCTTCGACGCGATTGGTGATGCGGTTGACCGCCACGATGGACGGCTCGACGACTGCAATACCGCGGCCCCGGACGTACACCAGGGTGTTGGCGGTTCCCAAATCGATGGCCAGGTCCGATGAAAACAGCCCGAGCAGGCTGGAAAACGACATTAATAAACCTCCACGAAGACCCGCTCCTTGCGTTTGGTCTCGTTGCCTGACGGATCGGTGGCCAGGACTTCTATTTCGTTCCATCCCTCGCGCGGGATCTCGACCATCTTTCGAAAATGACCGTCGGCGTCGGTGACGACCCGTTCACCGTTCACGGTCACCGAGGCGCCGGCCTCGGTTCGGCCCTGGACGATAAACATGGCGCCGAGCTGCTGGGTCGGCATGAGGGTGAGTTGCGGCGCGACGCGGTCGGCGAGGATCGCGCGCTGGAGAGACGAGTAGATCCTCATTCGACGGACCTGGCTCCACTCGCTCTCGATGTCGTTCTCACCGATCAGGGAGGCACGCCAGAAATAGGTTCCGGGGGCGACAAGCCCCAGCCGGGCGCTGTCCGCGCGAATGTCCCGGCTTTCGATCTCCATGGCCTCCTCGACAAACCGGCGCGAACGGCTCACCTGGAGATGGACCGCCTGGTCGTCGGCCCGGCCGCGCCACTCGAGGGTGATTTCACTCTCCTTTTTCATGTCGATGCTGGTGTTGTTCTGGGGTGTGAGCAGCAGTGGTGGGTTCGGAATCGCCCGCGTCGACGACAGACCGCCGGTGCTGCTGGACTCGACCTGCTGTCGGCTGGTGAGGACGATTTCGGCCCCGTCCGCTCCCCGGACGCGTGCGCCGCCGTCGAAGGCGGCGACCCGGGTCGCGCCGCCGGCGCCTTCGTCGACATCGACCTCGACCCGGCTGTCGCTGGCGATCTCGGTCTCGGTGGTGTCGGTGGTGACGGTCGATGTCGAGCCGGAGGTCATGACGTGGATGCGTCCGACCCGCATCTTGACGGTCCCGCTCGAGCTCTCCGACTCCGACTTGTGGCGGATTTCGAGCAGCGAGTTGGGTGCGATCCGGTAGAGGCTGCCGTCGGTGAAGAGAATCTCCGCCGAACCGTCGCGGCCGCTGCGGACGAAGTCGCCGTTGAACACGGGGGTGCGCGGTTGCGCGTTGTCCCAGTCCGATTGACCCGCACGCTGCAGTTGAACCCGCCCTTCGAGGCTGAAGAACTCACCGACCCCGGTAAGCTGCCGTGTGCCCGATCCCGCGAGCGCGAGAAAACGGAGGCGAGCGCTGTCGGCTTCGGATTCCGCGATCGACCAACGTTCTCCGAGATAGCTTTCGCGGGCGAGCTCGAGCTGGACCGAAGCCTGCCCCAGTTCTCGCCTGAGGGTCTGCGGCAGGACCTGGGTCTCGGCCTTGGACTCGGCCAACTCGGCGGCTTCAATCGCCCTCCGGGCGCGTGCTTCGGGGGGAAGGTTGAGGCGCTGGTACGCGAGGAAGACCAGGCCGGCGGCCACAACCCCAGTAATCACGATGGCGAGGACCCGCCGAATGTTCGTTACTTTGATCACATACCAGTCAATCTGGATCGAGCCTCGCACGCAGTTAATCCTCCATCTCGAACCGTAACATGCTCGTTCATAAGCAGCAAGGAGCCTCGTCGCCCTTGCGCCCACATCGAAGCTCGGGTAGACTTCGCTGTCCTGATTCGGTCCTTGGGAGGACATTCATGGCTCTGAAATGGCTTCGTGACAATTTGCGCCACCTCAAGTTCATTCTCTGGGGGGTGGTTGCCGTTTTCGTCCTGCTGGTATTTGTCGACTGGGGCGCCGGTGGATCCGGCGGTCCGGGCGGCAAAGGCGACACCGCCCTGCGGATCGGCGGCACCGTGATCACCAGAAACGAGTTTCTCGGTCAGATGCGCCGCTTCGAGCAACAGTACTCGCAGCAGTTCGGCGACCGCTGGAACGAGATCAGGGATCAGATCAACCTCTTTGATGAGACGGTGGCCTATTTCACCAACCGGACTCTCCTTCTCGAAGAAGCGGATCAGACCGGCGTCCATGTCTCCGATCAGGAACTTCGCGATGACATCTTGAACACCGCGCTCTTCCAGGATGACAAAGGCGAGTTTGTCGGAGCGGAAACCTATCAACGGATTCTCCGCGGCTACCTCCAGATGACGCCACAGGAGTTTGAACGGTCGCGCCTGAATGACCTGACGCTCAGCAAGCTGACCGCGATGATGCAGCGCGGCATCTATGTCGCCGACCATGAGGTCGAGCAGAGCATCCGGCGCGAGCGCGAACTGGCGGATTTTGACGCCATCATGCTGCCGTACGAACGATTCCTCAGCGAGGTCTCCATCACCGAGGACGAGGCCAGAGCCCACTACGAGGCGTCGGCCGACGAATACCAACGTGAAGAACAGCGGGTCATCCGTTATCTCGTGGTCGAGACCTCGAGGCTGCGCCGTCAGCTTCCGGTGGAAGACGCCGAGCTTCGGGCGTACTACGACGCCCATCTCGACGAGTTCCTCGAGGACGAGCAGGCTCAGGCCGCCCATATTCTCATCCGGGTGGCGCCCGACGCCGATGTCGATGCCCAGGCGGATGCCGAGTTGCGTGCCAACGGCGTCGCTCAGATCGCCCGCGCGGGCGGTGATTTTGCTGCGCTTGCCAAGAAGCACTCCGACGATCCCGGTTCCAAGGACAACGGCGGCGATCTCGGCTGGTTCGGTCGCGGAAGAATGGTCCCGGAGTTCGACGAGGCGGTCTTCGGCGCCAAACCCGGAGATATCGTCGGTCCGGTGAAGAGCCAGTTTGGCTTCCACATCATCAAGGTCGACGGATTCCGGCCGGAACGCCAGCGTCCATTTGAGGACGTCATGGAGCAGGTTCGCTTTCGGGTTCTCGAGGGCCGGGCGGCCATCGAGGCCGAGAAGAGGGCGCGAGAACTCACCAGCCGTCTCCAGAAGGCAACCCCGGCGGACGACGAGGGATGGCAGGCCATCGCCGACGAAGACGAGTCCGTGGTGCTCAACGAGAGCCCGCCGACCATTGCAAGCCAAGCCATTCCGGGCACCGGCGAAGGTGTCGAATTCACGACTGAGATCTTTGCGGCGGATGCCGCCGCCGTCGGTGGCCCGCGGGCCATTCCGCGCGGCTGGATGGTGTGGCAACTCAAGGAGATCAGACCCGCGGGTCTGGCGCCGTTCGAGGATGTCCGACCGCAGGTCGAAACCAGCCTGCGGCACGACAGGGCCCTCGAAATCGCGACTCAGCGGGCCGCCGAGGTGGCTGAGCTGTGGCGAAACGGGGGAGATGCCGACACCCTTGCTGAGACGTTCAACGGCACCGTCGCGCAGGCGAGAGATCACCGCTGGGGCACTCCAGTGGGCGCCATCGGGCTGGCTTCGGCCCTCGATGAGGCGGTTTTCGGGGGCGCCGAAGGCGCCGTCGTCGGCCCCATTCAAGTCGGCGACCGCGGATCAGCGGTGGCCCGGGTCGAGACGCTGCGGCTCATCGGCCCCACCGAGTTGACCAGCGAGCGCGACCCCGTTCGGGCGCGACTGATCGCCGAGCGCGCACAGCAATTGCTCATCTCCATCGTCAACGAGCGGCGTCGCGACACCGTTGTGACGGCGGACGACGCCTTCAGGCAGGCGTTCAGTCGGCAGGGTTAGCCGGACTCGGCGAGCGAGATGATCGGACGACTCGAAGGCCGGATCCACCGGATCGATCCGGGCCGGGTGATCGTCGATGTCGGCGGAGTCGGGTACCTGGTCTCGACAACCCTGCGTGCAATCCAGAACCTCGGCGATGCTGAGTGCGCGGCGCTGCTCATTCACACCCGGGTCAAGGACGACGGCATCGAGCTCTACGGCTTTTCCGGCGCGGACGAGCTCCAGGCGTTCGAGCGCCTCATCGCCGTCGCAGGGGTCGGGCCGCGGATTGCATTGGCGGTGCTGTCTTCATTGGCGCCGGATGAGCTCGCATCGGTGGTGGCGACCGGAGATCTCGCTCGGTTGACCATGACGCCGGGGGTGGGACGAAAGACGGCTCAGCGGATCCTGCTCGAGCTCAAGGGCAAGCTGAGGGCCGCTGCGACCACGGGGGGCGACCTCCGGGGCGACGCCGCATCGGCGCTGGTGAACCTCGGCTACAGGCAGGCCCAGGCGGTGCAGGCCGTCGAGGCGGTGATGACCGAAACCTCCGGCGAGGATGTCGGCGAGGTCCTCCGTCTCGCGCTCCAGTATCTGACGAAGTAGAGGGGCCTCTCGGACAACCCGGTCTTTTTCCGGTCGGGACCGGCCGCGGTCCGTCGCGACCGGAAAAAGCTCGTGTAATCTCATCGCATGACATCGGAAGTCCTGACTCCCGACCTCGGCCCGGGCGAAAAGCGTCTCGAGGAGACGCTGCGACCGCGTCGGCTCGACGAGTTCATCGGCCAGACCCGGCTGGTGACCAACCTCGGGGTCTTCATGCGGGCCGCTCGGGACCGCGGCGAGAGCCTCGATCACGTGCTGATATTCGGCCCCCCGGGTCTCGGCAAGACCACCCTGGCTCACATCGTCGCCAATGAGATGGACGCGGAGATTCACGTGACATCGGGCCCGGTGCTCGAGAGACCCGGTGATCTCGCGGCCATGTTGACCAATCTCCAACCCGGTGATGTTCTCTTTGTCGACGAGATCCACCGGCTCCCGGCGGCGGTGGAGGAGATCCTCTATCCCGCCATGGAGGACTTCGAGCTCGACATCATCATCGGCCAGGGGCCCGCCGCGCGCAGCGTCCGCCTCACCCTCCCCCACTTCACCCTGGTCGGCGCCACCACCCGCACGGGTCTGTTGACCGCTCCCCTGAGAGATCGATTCGGCATCGTCCACCGGCTCGAGTTCTACCCACCCGAGGAACTCGCGGCCATCGTCGAACGATCGGCCCGGATCCTCGAGATCGAGGTCGGCAACGACGCTCGGGACGAGATTGCGAAACGGGCCCGCGGAACACCGAGGATCGCCAACCGCCTGCTCCGCCGGGTTCGGGACTTCGCCCATCATCTCGGCACCGATCGCGTGACCCTCGAGGCGACCCGCTTCGGGCTCGAGCAGATGGAGGTCGACGCCTTTGGTCTCGACCACCTCGATCGCAGGCTGCTGACCACCATCATCGAGATCTATAACGGCGGACCGGTGGGGCTCAAGGCGCTTGCGGCTTCGCTCGGGGAGGATCGCGGTACGCTCGAAGACATCAACGAGCCCTATCTCCTCCAGATCGGGCTGCTCCAGCGCACGCCGCGCGGCCGGACGGTCACAGCGCGGGCCTATCGCCACCTCGGGTTGACGCCGCCACCCGCCGGCGGCACCCTCTTCGAGGAGGCGGATTGAGGTCGATTCCGATCATCGTCAACCCCACCGCCGGCGGCGGCCGGTTGCTGCGTTCCTTTGTGGATCTCGACGCGGCGGGCATGCGCTGCGGTGTCAAGCTCGACTGGCGCCATACCGAACACGCCGGGCAGGGCGCCGAACTCGCCCGCGACGCGGCGGCCGCCGGCCACCCGTTGGTCCTTGCCTACGGTGGTGACGGCACCTACAACGAGGTCGCCCGAGGCCTCCTCGGAACCGATACCGCCCTCGGAGTCCTGCCCGGCGGGACGACCTCGGTCCTCGCCTATGAGTTCGGCATTCCTCGGCCTGCGACCCGGGCGCTCGAGGCCCTGATCCTCGGCCGCGACCGCGCCATGCGGGTCGGGCGGACCGACCGCGGCGAGATCTTTCTTCTCATGCTCTCGTCGGGGCCCGATGCGGTCGTGCTCGAGTGCCTCGCCGCCGGTCTCAAGAAGATCGGTCGTTCGGGGGTCGCACTCCAGGCCATTCGCGAGCTCCTGCGGTTCAAATCCATGCCCACCCTCGAGGTCAACAGCGCTGGGAAGACCCTCGCCGCGGGGTGGGTGATCGTCGGAACCAGCCGTTCGTATGCCGGACCGTATCACGCCACGCCCGGCGCCAACCCCTTTGCCCCGGTCTTCGAGGTTGTGGTTCAGCGCACGGTCGGGCGCCGCTTTGCCGTGCCTTTTGCCCTCGGGATGCCCTTTGGACGCCATGTCCGGCGCCGCGATGTCTGGCGTCGGATGGTCGACGAGGTTGAACTCATCCCGACCGGGGATCGGCCGATTCGATACCAGATCGATGGCGACCTCGCCGGCGAGTTGCCGGTCAGAGCAACCATCGACCCCGAGCTGCTCCTCGTGCGAATCCCCGGCGCCGCCCGCGATCCGGTGCTGGCGAGGAGGACCGCGCCTGCAACGGCGGGGTGAGCGCCGCCCGGCGCAACCGGCGCACGGTTGCACCGCAGCGGCGGAAGAGGTGCAAGGACATCTCATTGTGGTGCGGGCGTCTCGCCCGCAGCATGCCCTCCCGTAGAGGCGATCCTCCGCGTTCCACCGGCGACCCGTCCCTGGTGCCCGGCATTCTGGGCCGCCCGAGGCGTCCCAGCGTCGCGCGGGCAGCGCGGTCACGAAGAGCCGACGGAAGAGCTGCGACCGCGCTGCCCGCGTGCTCGGAGCGCTGCCCCGCCGCTGTCGCTGTTTCTGCCGCTGCCCCGAAAGCTGCCGCGGACGCTGCCCATCTCATCGGGCACGGAAACTGAAACGGACGCGGACGCGGACGCGGAAACCGGCTGGGCCTAACCCAATCCCTCGAAGAGATCGGTGGAGATGTAGCGTTCCGACGTCGAGGGCGCGATGAAGACGATGATCTTGTCGGTGAATTCCGGCCGGGCTGCGATCTGAAGAGCGGCGGCACAGGCCGCGCCGGTGGAGATGCCGGCGAGGATGCCTTCCTCACGGGCGAGACGACGGGCGGTTGCAAAGGCCTGGTCGTTGCTGACTCGAACGACCTCGTCGATGAGCGAGGTGTCGACGTTGTCCGGGATGAAGCCGGCGCCGATTCCCTGGATGCGGTGCGCGCCCGGGTCTCCCCCCGAGAGCACCGGCGAATCGGTCGGCTCGACGGCGATGATGCGGGTCGTCGGCCGGCGCTTTTTCCAGACTCGACCGACCCCGGTCAGGGTGCCGCCGGTGCCGACTCCGGCGACAAAGGCCGCCATCTGACCGTCGGTGTCCTGCCACAGCTCCTGGGCGGTGGTCGCGCTGTGGATCTCGGGGTTGGCGGGATTCGAGAACTGGCCGGGCATGACCGAGTCGGGGATTTCCTCGAGGAGCTCCTCGGCCCGGGCGCTGGCGCCCTTCATTCCGTCGGCGGCCGGGGTGAGAAAGAGCTCGGCACCGAGCAGGGCGAGCACCTGCCGGCGTTCCTTCGACATCGATTCCGGCATGGTGAGGATGCAGCGGTAACCGCGAGCCGCGGCAACCATCGCAAGGGCGATGCCGGTGTTGCCCGAGGTCGGCTCGACGATGGTCGAGCGGCCCGGGATCAGGGCGCCGTCGCGCTCCAGTGCATCGATCATGGCGACACCGATCCGGTCCTTGACCGAGTGGGCCGGATTGAAGAACTCGAGCTTGGCGACCACCCTACCCGGGAGGCCGGCGGCGAGGCGGCGGATCTCCACCAGCGGTGTGTTGCCGGTCAACGAGGTGACATCGGTTGCGATCTTCATCATGCTCTCCTTTGGGTCGACGCATCGTGCGTCTAGATCGAATAGTCGAAGCGTGGGGATCTGTGTTCCCACCGCGCCAGATCGGCAACGCTGATGGCGCTGATGCTCTCTGCCACCGCGCGATCGATTCTCTCCGCGAGGCGGCCGAGCGCCGTCGGCAGGGATGGATCGGTGCTGAACGCGCGGTAGACCGCCCCCACCGAGATGGCATCAGGAGGCTGAGCCAGGTTGACTCCGCCCCCCGGTCCGCGTCGGCTGAGCACCCAACCGGCCCGGGCGAGCTCGGCCAGCAAACGCGAGAGATAGGCCGCGGGAATGTCCCGCCGGGCGGCGATCTGGGCGGTAGAGCGGCCCTCGGGGTAGCTGTGGGCCAACTCCATCAGGGCCTCGAGGCGGTATCGTTCAGTTCGATTCATGACAAACATAATCATCAATATAGTGAATAAAATTCCCGGGCAATGAAGGCGGCGGCCAAGCGGGGCTGGGGTCGTGATTCGAGGTACAATGTCGCACCGGAGGAACGAATGGGTTTTCTTGAATCACTCGAACAACGGGCACGCGCCGTCGGCGGCACCATCGCCCTCGCCGAAGGCGACGATCCGCGGGTCATCGAGGCGGCCGCTGACCTCGCCGCCAGAAACATGTGTCGGATCATGATCATCTGTCCCGGGGCCGGCCGGCGGGACGACCACGATGCCCTCGAAGAGGCCGGGGTCGAAATCATCGATCCCTTGACCGACCCGCGCCGTGAGAAGCTCGCCGAGCTCCTCCATCAACGTCGCGCAAACAAGGGCCTGACTCCGGAGGCCGCGCTCGACGCGGTCGCGGACCCGCTCTACTTCTCGTCATTGCTCGTCGGGGCCGGCATCGCCGACGGCTCCATCGGCGGCGCGGTGCGGACCACCGCCGACACGGTGCGGGCCGCGTTGCACTGCATCGGTCCGGCGCCGGGGCTCAAGACCGTGTCATCGGCGTTTGTCATGGTCCATCCCGATCCCACGTGGGGTGCCGATGGCGTGATGGTCTTTGCCGACTGCGCCGTCATGCCCGATCCGAATCCCGTCCAGTTGGCGGAGATCGCGGTGTCGGCGGCGGACACCTTCAGATCCATCGTCGGCGGCGAGCCGCGGGTCGCGCTCCTGTCCTTCTCCACCATGGGTTCGGCCGATCATCCGCTGGTGGCCAAGGTCCGGGACGCCCGAGCGGAGCTCGAACGCCGCGGCGCGACCTTTGCCTTCGACGGCGAACTTCAGCTTGATGCGGCGTTGATTCCCGGAATCGGCGCCAAGAAGGCGCCCGGGTCGAAGGTGGCCGGTCACGCCAATGTCCTGGTCTTTCCCGATCTCAACGCGGGAAACATCGCCTACAAGGCGGTGGAGCGGCTCGGCGGGGCTCGGGCCCTGGGCCCGCTCATGCAGGGTCTTTCAAAACCGGCAAACGACCTCAGCCGAGGTTGTTCGGCCGCCGACATCGTGCAGACCACGTTCTTGACGCTGCTCCAGGCTCGGGGCTGAGACCGTGCGCGTCCTCGTCCTCGGTTCGGGCGCCCGTGAGCACGCCATGGTCCACACCATCGCGCGGTCGCCGTCGGTCGACCTCCTCTACGCCGCTCCGGGAAACCCGGGGATGGCGGGCGAAGCCGAGCTGCTCGATCTCGATCTGGCGGATCTCGAAGGTCTCGCCGATGCCGCCGCCGAGCATGCCATCGATCTCACCGTGGTCGGGCCCGAGGCGCCCCTGGCGGCGGGCATCGGTGATGTCTTCGCCGGTCGCGGCCTGCTTCTCTTCGGACCGCTCGCCGCAGCCGCCGAGCTCGAGGCGAGCAAGGTCTTTGCCAAGGAGTTCTGTTTCCGCCACGGCATCCCGACCGCCGCCGCCGAGATCGTCCGCTCCCTTGAAAACGCCGAACGGGCGGCCCGGAAGTTCGGCTTTCCGGTGGTCCTCAAGGCCGATGGCCTGGCCGCCGGCAAGGGGGTCCTGATCGTCAACACGGAGTCCGAGCTCGCGGTCGCGCTCGACGAGCTCTTTGTCGCCCGTCGATTCGGGGCCGCGGCCGATCGGGTGCTCGTCGAGGAGTGCCTCGAGGGTACCGAGGTCTCCTTCATGGTGGTCAGCGACGGAACCCGGACCGAGAGCTTTGCGACCTCGCACGACTACAAACGGGTCGGTGATGGTGATACCGGTCCGAACACCGGCGGGATGGGCTCCCACTCACCCGCCTTCGCCCTTGATGACGCCCTCCGTGAGGAGATCCTTGAAACCGTCATCGGACCCACGGTCGCCGGCATGGCGGCCGAGGGCCGCGAGTATCGCGGCATCCTGTATGCCGGTTTGATGCTGACCGCCGACGGACCCAAGGTGCTCGAGTTCAATTGCCGTCTCGGCGACCCGGAGACCCAGTCGGTGCTCCGCCGATTCGACGGCGATCTCGCCGCGGTCTTCGCCGATGCCTCCCGGGGTCGACTCGAACCGGGTTGCATGGGCTGGAAAGACGACGTCGCCGCTTGCGTGGTCGTCGCCGCCGAAAACTATCCCGCCAGCCCTCGCCTCGGCGATGAGATCTCTGGGGTGGACGAGGCCGAGGCACTCCCCGGCGTGGTGGTGTTCCATGCGGGCACCAGGAAAGACGGGGATCGACTGGTCGCGTCCGGCGGCCGGATCCTCTCGGTGACCGCCATCGCGGGGACCCTCGCCGACGCCACCGACCTCGCCTACCGCGGGGCCGGGCGGATCGCTATCAGGGGGGCGCACATGAGATCGGATATCGGAGCCGACACCCTGGGCAAGATTGGAAAGGGCAATGGCTAGTCTCGATGTCTTGATGTTGATGGGCTCGGCGAGCGACTGGAAGTACCTCCAGGCCGCCGTTGCGGTCCTGGACGATCTCGGCCTGGCTGCGAGAGTCAGGGTTTCTTCCGCCCATCGTACCCCGGAGCGGACCCTGGATCTGGTCCGGCAAGCCGAGGCCGAAGGGTGTCGGGTCTTCATCTGTGCAGCCGGGATGGCGGCTCACCTCGCCGGGGTGGTCGCGGGTCATACGATCCGGCCGGTTCTCGGGGTGCCCCTGCCCGGCGGGGTTCTCGATGGCGTCGACGCTCTGCTCTCGACGGTCCAGATGCCGGGTGGAATTCCGGTTGCGACCTTTGCCGTGGGATCGGCGGGAGCCAAGAACGCCGCCTATTTTGCGGCTCAGATCGTGGCAGCCGAACGGCCCGATGTCGCCAAGGCGCTTGCAGCTGCGCGGCTGGCGGGCGCAGAAGGGGTGGCACGCGCCGACGCCGAGATTCAGAGCCAACTGGATCAGAAGGGGACGACACCTTGAGCGCCCCCTTTGCCGAGATTCAGGTCACGCCGCGAATCGAGGATCTGGTTTCCGTGGTCGTTGACACGGACCTTCCCGCGGTGCCGTGCAGAATCGGGGCGCTCGAGGTTCGACACGACACGTTCTACCTTGTCGAGACCCCGGACGGGCAGTTCCTCGGACGGGTGAGCCTGTTTGCCCTTCCGGTCTTCAGAAAACGTCCCGGGCCGGCCGGTCGGGTCATTCGACTCGCCTCGGACGAAGATCGGAAGCGGTCGGAGGACACCCACCACATCGAGCGCGAGATCGAGAGCTTTCTTCGCCGCCGGACCCGTGAGCTCGGTCTCGACATGCGGGGCATCAAAGCTCGGTTGCCCTTGACCGGCCGCAAGGCGTTGATCTACTTCACCGCCGAACGACGGCTCGATTTCCGACCCGTGCTCCGCGAACTCGGGCGCCGCTATCGCCGCCGGGTGGAGATGCGTCCGCTCGGTGTCCGTGACGGTGCGCGAATCTGCGGCGGTCTCGGCCCCTGTGGTCGTTGTCTCTGTTGCGCCACCTTCATGGAGCGCTTCCACTCGGTTACGGTTCGGATGGCGAAACGGCAACACCTCAGCCTCAACCCGACCAAGATTTCGGGTCTCTGCGGACGCCTGATGTGCTGTCTTGCGCACGAGGTCGATCAGTACCCCGACGTCGGCAAGCGGTCTCGGCGTCGGGACTCATGAGGTCGGAAGATCGTGCTGCCCGGGCACCCCGAGACAGGCTGCCGTGGTTTTGTTACCCTTGATGGACAATTCCCCTACTTCATGCATCCGGGCTTGTCCCCCCGCCCAGCATGGGGTGCTAGGAGCGATCAGATGTCCGACCGAAAACTCATCCGTCCATCGATGACCGAGATGATGGACAGATTCCCGACTCGCGGAACCACCGGCCGGCGCAAACAAGTGCCGGCCGAGCAGACCAATGCCGAGAACTTCTACTATCTCAAACAGATGCAGAGTCGCACCAACATGGTGGTGGTGCTCACCGACGGGACCGAACTCATCGGCTGGATCGAGTGGTACGACAAGAGCTGCATCAAGTTGAACCGGGAAAAAGCACCGAACCTCCTCGTCTTCAAACACTCGATCAAGTTCATGTTCAAAGAGGAGGAACTGCACCAGCGCCACCGCCGCCGGCCGCCGCAGAAGAACCAGTAGGGCCGGCTGCTCCGGTCCTACGGCGACCGGTCCAACACCCGTTCAATGCGGCTGATGACGAAGTCGAGAGCGACGGTGTTGTATCCGCCTTCGGGGATGATGAGGTCGGCGTATCGCTTGGACGGCTCGACGAACTCGAGGTGCATCGGGCGGACGGTTTCACACCACTGGTCGATCACCGATTGAACCGTTCTCCCGCGTTCCGCGAGATCGCGACTGAGCCGACGAATCAACCGGATGTCCGAGTCGGTGTCGACGAAGAGCTTGACATCGATGAGGTTCCGGATCGCCGTGATCGCCAGAATCAGAATGCCCTCGAGCAGCACCACCGGTCGCGGCTCGACGATCTCGACCTCCGCGGAGCGGACGTGATCGGCAAAGTCATAGACCGGCAGGGGTGCCGGTCGACCCGACGTGAGAAGGCCGAGGTGCTCGACCAACAACGCCTCCTCGATGGCGTTCGGGTGATCGAAATTGTGCAGGGCGCGTCGGCTTGGGTCGAGGTGGGAAAGATCCCGGTAATAGCGATCCTGGTGGACCGAGGCGATCCGGTCGGAGCCGACGCGGCGGACGATTTCATCGGCGACGGTGGTCTTTCCGGACCCCGTGCCGCCGGCAACCCCGATCACGAGAATCGACATGGTCATGGCCCTCGGCCGTCAGAGGTACTTGATCGTCTCACTCACGGTGGCCGCATCCGGGCCGTCGGGAGCGACCTCAAGGTATTTCTCGAACTGGGCCTTGGCCCCTTCGAGGTCGCCGGTACGCAGCAGCAGCATGCCGTACTCGAAGAGGCATTTCGCGAACCCCGGATCGGCAGCGAGGCAGGCCTCGAGGAGGGGACGCGCGCTGTCGTCATCCATCTTGTTCAAGAAACCTGCAGCCTGGTTGAAGAGGGTCGCCGGATCGTCCGGATTCAGACCCTGGTAGCGTGCGAGATAGGCCGCCTGTGCCTCGCTGTCGCCGACCAAGCCCGCCGCGTTGGATGCCACCGCAAGGCAATTCTGCGACTCGTCGTCCTCGTCGAGACAGCGCCGCGCGGTCGCCAGCGCGAGGGCGGCGTCGCCGGACTCGAGGTCGATGCTCGCCATCATCTCGAGCGCCTCGAGGAGATCGGGCATCGCCTTGAGCGCGTCTTCGAGCCGGGCCCGGGCCTCGGCCGTCCGGCCCGCGGCAAACAGCTCCTTCGCCTCGCCGTACTCCTTGTACCCCGGCCGCTCCATGATTTCCTGCTGCCGCGCCAGCGACCGTTCCTTTTGGGTCGACAAGGTGAAAGTGAATTCGTTGTCGGTCGTTCCGACAGCGACCTTGATCTCCTCGTTGTAGTCGAGGAAACCGGGGGCCGTGACGGTGAAGAGATAGGTGTTGGTGGCGTCGAGGATGAGGACCTTGAATTCCCCTTTATCGTCGGAGGAGATGATCTTGTTGTATTTCGGAAGAGCGGCGCAGGTGATCGTGATCGTCGCCCCGGCGACGGGACTACCATCGGTTCCGACAACGGTGCCCCCGACCCGCGCCTGGGGTCCCGCGACGGCGGATCCGATTCCCGTGGCCATGACGAAAACGGCCGCGAGAGTAACCGGTATGTTGATGTGATGGCGCATTTGTGACCTCCAGGCCGGCGGTTGGTTCAACCTGAGATGTGCGATTCTCACCGGCGATCGGCACCAAACTCTTGCGCTCTCGATACTTGCGAAAATGCTCGGCATACCAACGGGTATGCCTGCGCTCTTCGCAAGTGCCAGAGCATCAAGATCTTGGCACATCTCATCAGGCGGAACCGCTCATCCCAGGTTCAAGAATACTCCGATTCCCGGAGCGTCTCAACGTGGCCCCATCCCGAGCATGGCGCGCGTCACGTGGTGCGCGACCGTGGGGTTTTCCCGCAGTCGGCGCATGGAGTAGGGATACCAGTCGCGACCGAAAGGAACATAGACACGCAGCCGGTGTCCCCTCGCGATGATGATCCGGCGCAGTTCGGGGTCGACGCCGAGCAACATCTGAAACTCGTATTCGGACGGGTCGAGATCGAGGCGGTCGACGGCGGCCATGCCCGCCCAGACCAGGTGGGCGTCGTGGGTGGCGATACCGACATAGGCGCCACCCCGAATGAGTTTCTCCATGGTGTAGATGAAATTGGCGCGGACGGTCTCATATTGCTTCCATGCAATAGTTCTCGGCTCGCGGTAGATCCCCTTGCACAGACGAATGTTCGGGTTCAGCGGCAGGAGCGCCTTGATGTCTTCGACGGTCCGATGGAGATAGGCTTGGAGCACCACCCCGACATGACCGACCTCGGTGTGAAGCCTTCGGTAGATCTCGAGCGTCGCATCGGTGCAGGTGTGGTCCTCCATGTCGATGCGGACGAAGTTGTCGAGTTCGGCCGCGCGCTCAACGATGGTCTTGATGTGGCCGAAACACATCGCTGCGTCGATCTTCAGGCCGAGCATGGTCGGTTTGATGGAGACATTGGCATCGACCTTCTCACGCTCGATGGTATCGAGGAGATCGAGGTACTGCTCGACGGCGGCCTCGGCCATGACCTTTTCGCGGACCTCTTCTCCGAGGACATCCACCGTCGCCATGGCCCCCTCGCCGTTGAGCTCCCGGATGGCGGTCATCGCGTCGGAAACCGTTTCACCGGCGACGTAACGTTGCGCGACTTTGCCGACGATGGGTTTCGGCACAAAGGGCATTCCGTGTCGGACCAATTGGTCGAAGAGCGTCATCACATTCTCCTGGGATCGGTTGCGTGGGCGACGGTTGCGCAGAAAACGGCTCTCGCGCCGGCCGCGAGCAGACTGTCGGCGGCACGGCGCAGGGTTGTCCCGGTGGTGCAGACATCATCGACGAGCAGCACCCGCTCGTCCCGCACCCGGCGGGTCGATGAAAAGCTCCCGCGAGGCAGCTGTTTTCGCTGGGCGCGGGTGCGTCCCACCTGGCGGCGGAGACCGTGGCGCCGCAGGGCGCGGATCACGGGTCGATCGATGGCTCGTGCGATCTCGGCGCCGATGAGGCGGGCCGCACTGAATCCTCGTCGAAAACGGCGGATCTCGTGCGACGGAACCCCGGTGACGACGGTGATCTCGTCGAACCAGGGAGCAAGGGCGATCCGGGCCGCCAGACGGCGGCCCAGCGGGCGTGCGATTTCATCGTGACCTCGGTGCTTGAGCGCGAGTACCGCCCGTCGAAGAACGCCATCGTATTCCCCCCACAGAA
>JAHECW010000246.1 GCA_024641545.1 Acidobacteriota bacterium | reverse complement strand
CCTGCGCCTGGTTCCCTCGCTGGTGGTCCTGCTCTACGTATTGTGGCGGATCGTCAAACTCGTTCCTGAGGGCTTTCTCATACACCGTCTCGCACTCCTCGCCCTGGCGGGTGGCGGTTTCTCGATCCTGTGGTGGCTGAACACCACGCTGAAGGGGAACCCCGACCTGCTTCCGAAGAAGTGGCATCGGTCGACGTTCGCCGGCGCGCGCGTGGGGTTGGTGTCTTTCGCGGTTGGAGCCGTCGCAGACGTGGTCGGAAGCGTCGACTTTTCGACAATTCTGCTGACCGGCACAGCCGCAGCGGCCCTCGCGGCGGTTTTTTGGTGGTTCATCGCCGTCACGCTGCGGTCGATCTTGCGAGTCGCACTGCTGACCAAGACGGCCCGCAGGTGGGGCGTTGCACCGGCCCACTCGGATACGGTCCGCACAACGGTGTTTCGCATCATCAACTTCTGGTCTGTGGTCGGGTGGCTCGCGGTCTCGATGAACGGCTTTCTGCTCCTCGATTCCTTGACCACCAACATTCGTCGGGTGCTCGACTGGAGTCTTTCGATCGGCAGCTTTTCCATCGACCCGGGCGACGTTCTGACCTTCGCGTTCTTCTTCTGGCTGTCCTTCAAGATCGCCGACTTCGTGCAGTTTGTATTCACCATCGATGTCGTGCCGCGGGTCGATCTGCCGAAAGGCATCCCCGAGACAATCTCTCGACTGACGCGCTACGCCATCATCACCGTTGGCGCCGTGATCGCGAGCGCGGCCGCCGGCTTTGACATCAGCAAGGTCTCGATCATCCTCGGCGGCCTCGGCGTCGGCGTCGGTTTCGGTCTGCAGAACATCGTCAACAATTTCGTGTCGGGTCTGATTCTGCTCTTCGAACGGCCGATCCGGGTCGGGGACACTCTGGATATCGACGACACCGGCGGCACGGTCGAGCGGATCGGCATGCGGGCCAGCATCGTCGCCACCTGGGACGGCGCCGAAGTTGTGGTGCCGAACGCTCATCTGATCTCGGAAGACGTCGTCAACTGGACCCTGAGCCATGACCGCCGCAGGATGGTGATCCCGGTCGGGGTGTCGTACGACGCCGACCCGGAAGAGGCCGCAAAGATCATCGTCGGAGTCGCCGTCGAGCACGAGGATGTGGACGGTCACCCCGAACCGGCCTGCCTTTTTGTCGGTTTCGGGGACTCCTCGCTCGATTTTGAACTCCGCGCCTGGACCGCCTCGTCGATGTACATGGGAGTCGCCAGCGATCTCCGATTCGCCATCTTTAAAAAGCTGGGCGAAGCGGGGATCACGATCCCCTTCCCGCAGCGCGACATTCACGTGCGAAAGACCCGGTCCGGCGCAGTCCAATCGGCGAGATCGACCGGCCTGACGGAAGCGGCTCTTGCCAACGGCGGTGGGGAAACAGCCACTCCGGCGGGAAAACCCCCGGGCGATTCGAAAACCTAGGAGACAGCAGGTGATCGAGGTGGCTACCACAAGCGACTCCGTCACGCCGAGAATCGGAATCGCCCTGGGTTCGGGAGGCGCCAAGGGCGTCGCCCACATCCCCATGCTCGAGGTCCTCGACGAGCTCGGCATCAGGCCGCACGTTGTTTCCGGCGCGAGCATCGGCGCGGTGATCGGTGCGCTGTACGCCTCAGGCATGGCTGCATGCGAGATCAAGGAGACCTTTCGACGGCTGGCGATCACCCGCGCCGACAAGGTGCGCGGCGTGTTTTCGGACCGCAAGCTCAACCGGTTCATCGGTATGATCGATCCCGGCTTTCGCTCGAGCGGTCTGATCAAGAGCGAGTCCATCATGGCCGAGCTCTGCTCCGAGCGATCGTGCGAGAGCTTCTCCGACCTCGTCATCCCGCTCAAGGTGGCCGCCACCGACTTCTGGGAACGGCGCCCCGTGGTGCTCGAGTCCGGCCCGCTCAAACCGGCCGTCCAGGCGAGCATGGCCCTGCCGGGTCTCTTCCCCCCGGTGGAGCTCGACGGCCGGGTGCTCATCGACGGCGGTACGACAAACCCGGTGCCCTACGACCTGCTCTTCGACTCGTGCGACCTGGTGGTCGCCATCGACATCAACAGCTCCGGCACCGTCGACTCCGGTGAGATGCCGGGCTATTTCAGCACCGTCTTCGGCTCCATCCAGGTGATGCAGCAGACGATTGTCGATGCCAAGCTCCGGACTCGCCCCCCGGACGTCTACATTCGGCCCACCCTCGGCGGGTTTCGCACCCTGCAGTTTCATCGGATCGACGAGATCTACCGCCAGGCCGGGGAAGCAAAGGACCATCTCAAATCGGAGCTCGAACGGGCGCTGGAAAACAAGGAACGAGGTACCGACGAATGACGGATCGAGCGCTGAGAATGAAATCCGCCGCTGAACCGCAGAACCGCACAAAAAAAGCCAAGAGGAGGCGCCGGATGGTGGTGGCCGCAGTCGTCGTGTTGTTTCAAATCATGGGCTTCCTGTCGTCCGTCCACGCGGTGATGACCGCCCGCACCGCGCAGGGCGCCATCGCGTGGAGCATCGGCCTCAACACTTTCCCCTACCTCGCCGTGCCCATGTACTGGGTCCTCGGCCGCCGCAACTTCGAGGGCTACGTCGAGGCCTGGAACGGCCGCCACGCCGAGGTGGCGCGGTTCGAAACAACGATGCGCGAGCGGCTCGAGCCGTTCGCCGTCGAGACCGTGGAGCGGTTCCCCGACTACGAGGCATTGAAGAATCTCGCCGGCACGCCTCTGCTGCGCGGCAACGACGTGACCTTGCTGGTGGATGGCGAGGCGACCTTCGAGAGCATCTTCCGCGGCCTCGAAGCGGCCGAGCACACCGCGTTGGTCCAGTTCTACATCATCCGCGACGACGGGCTCGGCCGCAGGCTCAAGGACGCGCTCATCGCCTGCGCGAATCGAGGCGTCGACGTCTATGTCCTCTTCGACGAGGTCGGAAGCCTCGGGCTGCCCAAGAGCTACCTCGCCGATCTCGAAGCGGCCGGCGTCCGGCAGTCCGAGTTCAACACGACCCAGGGCGCTCACAACCGCTTTCAGCTCAACTTCAGAAACCACCGCAAGAACGTCATCGTCGACGGCAGGGTGGCCTGGATCGGCGGCCACAACGTCGGTGACGAGTACCTCGGCCTCGATCCGAAGGTCGGCCACTGGCGGGACACCCACGTGCGAATCGAGGGGCCGGCGGCACAGGTCGCGCAGGTCATGTTCCTCGGCGACTGGTACTGGGCCGCACGCACCATCCCCGAGCTCGAGTGGCAGCCGCAGGCCGCGGCGAGCGGCGCCGACGTCGAGGTCATGGTGCTGCCGATCGCGCCGACCGACACCGTCGAAACCGCACAGCTCTCGTTTGTGCACGCCCTCAACGCCGCCCGCGACCGGATCTGGATCGCCACCCCGTACTTCGTTCCCGACCAGGCCGTGTTGGCCGCGTTGCGCCTCGCGGCGCTGCGCGGGGTGGATGTGCGGGTCATTGTGCCGGAAAAGGGCGACAACCCGCTGGTGGATCTCGCCGCGCGCTGGTACGCCAACGAGCTGACGGATGTCGACGGCATCCGCTTCCTGCGCTACACCGACGGCTTCCCCCACCAGAAGGTGATGCTGATCGACGGCGACGTCGCCACGGTGGGCAGCCCGAACTTCGACAACCGGTCGTTTCGGCTCCAGTTCGAGATCAACTCCATCATCGTCGACGAAGCCTTCGCCGGCGAGGTCGAAGTCATGCTCGAAAACGACATGGCCCAGGCCACGCCCTGGGATCCTTCGGATCTGAAGAGCGCCGGGTTCGTTCGCCGGTTGACGGTTTCGGCGGCGCGGCTGACGGCGCCGCTGCTGTAGATCGAGATGCCCGGCGACGGCCCTCATTCTGATCCGAACCAGGAGCGCCGAGACTTCTCACCGCAGGCAAGCATGCACGACGGAAAGTCGGGTCCGAGATTTCTCGATTCTTCATGACAGCGGTGCGATTCGTCAGAGCGTTTCTTCGCAGCCTCACCGAGCGGGAGTCTCGCGACATCTTCGCGGTCCTGTTCTTGCTGATCGTCGGTGGCACCCTCTTCGACTCCGCCGTCGAAGGCTGGTCGTTGATGGATGCCCTCAACTTCTGACTGATGACGCCGGCCACCATCGAGTACGGCGATCCGGCCCCGACCTCAAACCTGTCCAAGCTATTCGCTGTTGTCTTCGTATTGGTCGGTCTCGACGTGACCCTCGCGGTGCCGCCCGAGTTCCGGCTCATGCCCGAGATCGAGGAGCAGGCGGCGAAGATCGCCGCCGAGGCGGGGGTGAAATTCGAGATCACCAACCGCTTCGAGGACGCCTTCGAAGACGCCGACGTCGTGGTGCCCAAGTCGTGGGGCCCGCTGATGCACACCACCGACCACGCCAAGGGACTCGCGCTGATCGAAAAGTACCCGACGTGGCGCTGTGGGAAGGAGCACATGGCCCTCGGCAAGAAACACCTCATCTACATGCACCCGCTGCCCGCCGACCGCGGCCGCGAGGTCACCGACGAGGTCATCGACGGTCCGCAGTCCGTCGTCTACGACGAGGCCGAGAACCGGCTCCACGTCCAAAAGGCGCTCATGGCGCTGACCATGGGGTGAGAAGGATTCTGGTGAGGAGTTAAGAGTGAGGGGTTAGGAGCAGGAGGTCCAAAATATCGGCTCACTCCGCACTCCTGACAGCGAGCGAAGCGAGCGCTGACAGCGACCGGAGGGAGCGCTCACCTCCTCACTCCTCACTCCTTCCGTCGTCCTCGCCCTTCTTGCCAGGCTTGCCGTCTCGGGTTTTCTCGGCTTCGTGATCCGCCGGGAAAAGGTCACGGAGCGGGCCGACAAGATCGGCGAGCGACGACCGGAGCACCCCCGGATCGCCACCGCGCGAACGGCCCTGGGGAGGGCCTCCCGGCCGCCGGTCGCCGCCCCGTTTCGGGCCGCCGCGTTCGCGACCGCGCGGGCGACCTGATTCGCGGGAATTCCCGCCGCCACCCCGCGCCTCCCCGCTCTGCCGCCGGCGCTGCTCGGCGAGGTGCGCCTTGCGCCGCTCGAAAAACGGATCGCGGACGGCATGGAAACGCTCCCACAGCTGATCGTCGATGTCGCGGCCCGCGGATCCCGCCCGCTTCCACTCCTCGAGCAGGTCCTGCATCGCCGCGAAGGTGTCGTCGAAGTCGGTCGAGGGCGCGAGCTCGCCGGCGCGCACGATGAGCGCTTCCTTGAGGTCACGAGCCGCGGCGCGGCTCTGCTTGAGCTCGGCGAAGTGCGCGTTGCGGCGGTTGAAAAAGGTCCGTCTCGCCTCGCTGAAACGGTGCCACAGGGTCTCGTCCTGATCGCGCCCGGCGGTGCCGGCACTCCTCCACTCCTCCATCAGCTCGTCCATCGCCTCGCCGGCGGTGCGCCACTTGCTCGACTCGGCGAGCGCCTCGGCCCGCTCGACCAGCCCGAGCTTGTCGGCCTGACCCTCGGCGAGCCGGCCCTCGACCCGGGCGATCTCGGCGTGGACCCGGCCGAGCAGGCTGTCGTAGTCGCCGATCGCCTCGGCGCCCTCGACCCAGTGCACGAAGGACTGCAGCGACTTCAGGTTACGGGCCGGGTTCTTCGACCGGCGCAGTTCCGTGCGCAGCGCCGCATAGCGATCCTCGAGCTCCTGGAAGCGGAGCAGCAGGTTGGCGATCGTCTCGGCGCGCTTGGAGGGTGGGACCCGCGCGACCACGCGGTCCTCGTTGAGCCGGCCGGCGCTGACGTGGATGCCGCCGTCCTC
>JAHECW010000073.1 GCA_024641545.1 Acidobacteriota bacterium | reverse complement strand
CGATCTTGATGTCGATGTCGTGGCCGTGTTTTCTCCCCCGTCGTTCTAACGGGAACCCGGCGTTCGGGGTTCAATCTCCGCGCTCGACGGGCGCGGTTGTCCGTCGCCGCAGGTTTTTTGAGGCCGGAGGTGGCATAATCCCGGAGGCACCAGTGTTCCAGACCGGTAGCGGAGACTCGTTCGCCAAGGAGCAACTCAGGGTGGCACAACCATCGTCCAAGAGCGGTCCGAACAGCTTGTCTCTCCTCTCGAGCCCCGAATTCGTGGACGAGATGTATCGGCAGTGGAAGAACGATCCATCCTCGCTGGCGGATGATTGGCAGGCCTTCTTCTCCGGTTTCGAATTCGGCGCCGGGTCCGGAATGCCGTCGTCGCAGGAGGCCGCGGATCAGAGCAAGGTCGCCGGTCTCATCTTCGCCTATCGCAATGTCGGCCACCTCATCGCGGATGTCGATCCCCTCGGTGACGGCGACCTCCACGATCCCGTCTTCGACCTCGAGACCCACGGCCTCGGCGAGGAACACCTCGACCGCACCTACGACACCGGCCACCTCGGCGGACCGAGCCGAACCACCCTGCGCGAGCTCATCGACTACCTCCGCGAGTGCTACTGCCGGAAGATCGGGGTCGAGTACATCCACATCCAGGATCGCGAGATTCGCCGGTGGCTGCAAAACCAGATGGAGCCGGTTCTCAACAAACCCGAGGTCGCCAACGATAAGAAGCGTCGGATCCTCGATCAGCTCGTACACGCCGAGGTCTTCGAGTCGTTTCTCAACACCCGTTACCAGGGTCAGAAACGGTTCTCGCTCGAAGGCATCGAGGCGGTGATCCCGGCTCTCCATCTCTTCATGGAGGTCGCCGAAGAGACCGGGGCCGAGGAGGTCGTGATGGGCATGGCCCACCGCGGTCGGCTCAACGTCCTGGTGAACATCCTCGGCAAGCCCCTCGACCTGGTCTTTCACGAGTTCGAGGACAACCTCAGGACCACCGACTACGCCGACGGCGACGTCAAGTACCACCGGGGATACTCGTCGGACTACACCACGAGCTCGGGCCGGAAGCTGCACATCAGCCTGACCGCCAACCCGAGCCACCTCGAGGCCGTCGACCCGGTGGTCGAGGGACGGGCGCGGGCCAAGCAGCGCCGGCACGCCGACACCGAGAAGCGATCCAGGGTCATCCCGCTGCTGCTCCACGGCGACGCGGCGTTCGCCGGGCAGGGGCTCGTCGCCGAAACCCTCAACCTCTCCCAGCTCCCGGGCTACCGCACCGGCGGCACGGTTCACATCATCACCAACAACCAGATCGGCTTCACCACCACGGCGGACGAGGCGAGGTCGTCGCGCTATCCCACCGACATCGCCAAGCTCGTGGAAGCTCCGATCTTCCACGTCAACGGTGACGATCCGGAGGCGGTTGCATGGGTGGTCGAAATCGCGGTGCGGTTCCGCCAGAAGTTCCACCGCGATGTGGTGGTCGACATCATCGGCTACCGCCGTCACGGCCACAACGAGGGTGACGAACCCGCATTCACCCAGCCGCTGATGTATCAGAAGATCGCCAACCGGCCCCCGGTCCGAGAGCTCTATCAGCTCCAACTCGAGGCCGAGCACGCCATCACTCTCGACGAGAGCGCCCGCTATCGCGACACGCTGCAGAGCCTGCTCATCGAAAAGCACCGGGCGGCTCAGGAGAGCTGTCCGCTCGCGGATGAAGACATCCACGCCTTCCACGAGCTTTGGACCGGGTTCAACAACCCCTACACCTTCGAACCCGGCGCGACCGCCGTTTCGGCCGAGGCCCTCGACGAGGTGGTCGCCGCGCTCAGCGCGGTTCCCGACGGCTTCCGGCTCAACCGCAAGGTCGGCCGCCGGCTGCCCCTGGCCAAGCAGAGCATCGAGGAGCGCTCCAGCGTCGACTGGCCGCTTGCCGAGCTCCTCGCGTTCGGAACCCTGCTGCGGGAAGGGCTGCCGGTCCGCCTGTCCGGCCAGGACAGCGTTCGCGGGACCTTTTCCCACCGCCACGCGGCGTGGTACGACACCGTGACCCAGGAGAAGTACGTTCCCCTCAACCACATCTCCGCCGATCAGGCCAGGTTCTGCGTCTACAACTCGATGCTGTCGGAGGCCGCGGTCCTCGGTTTCGACTACGGCTACTCGCTGGTGGAGCCGAACATGCTCGTGCTCTGGGAGGCCCAATTCGGCGACTTCGCCAACGGCGCCCAGGTCATCATCGACCAGTTCATCGCGCCCGCGCTCGACAAGTGGCAGCGAGGCAGCGGGATCGTCATGCTGCTGCCGCACGGCTACGAGGGCCAGGGGCCCGAGCACTCCAACGCCTATCTCGAGCGCTACCTCACGCTCTGCGCCGAGGAGAACATCCAGGTCTGCAACCTGACGACCCCGGCGCAGTACTTCCACGCCCTGAGACGGCAGCTCAAACGGGACCTGCGCCGGCCGCTGGTGATCATGGCCCCGAAATCGCTCCTGAGATCCCCGATCTGCGTTTCACCGGTGGACGAGCTGATCAACGGCCGCTTCCGAGAGATCCTCGATGACCCGACTCCCCCGAAGAAGGCCCGGCGGCTGGTTTTTTGCAGCGGCAAGATCTTCTACGACCTGCAGGCGGGTCGGGAGGAGGCGGGTGTCGGGAACGTCGCCATCGTCCGGGTCGAGCAGTTCTATCCGTTCAACAAGGAAATGTTCGAGCGGGTCACCGAACCCTACCGCGACGCCGTGGAGATCGCCTGGGTCCAGGAGGAGACCGCCAACCGCGGGGGTTGGGGTTTCATGATGCCGCGCCTGCTCGCCGCGTTCCCCGATCGGCCGGTCAGGTACATCGGCCGCGGGCCGAGCGCTTCGCCGGCCACCGGATCGCCCAGGGTGCATCGGGCGCAGCAGCAGGCCATCGTCGACGAGGCCCTCGGCAACGAATGAGGGCGGAATGTCGGAACCCGCAGAATCGTCGGATCGAGGTGTCCGGAACAGGTGGAGGTAGGTATGGCGGTTGAGGTCAAAATCCCTGAGATCGGCGAGTCGATCAGCGAGGGGTTTCTCGCCGAGTGGTCGAAGAAAAACGGCGCCGCCGTCACGGCCGAGGAACCCCTCCTCGTGCTCGAGACCGACAAGATCACCATGAATGTGACCGCTGAAGTCGCGGGCAGGCTCGAGATCCTCGTCGCCGAAGGAGAGACCGTCCAGGTCGGCCAGGTCGTGGCGCGGATCGATCCGGACGCGGGTGGAGAGGTCGCGCTCCCGTCGTCGCCGAAACCCTCCGAAGCACCCTCGACCCCGGCCCCGGCCGAGGCTGCCGCAGCCCCTGCACCCGCCGCGGCGGACTTGGATCAACTCTCTCCGGCGGTGCGCCGCCTGGTTGAAGAGCACGCCCTCGACCCGTCCGCGATAGCGGGTTCGGGCAAGGACGGTCGAATCCTCAAAGGCGATGTCCTCGCGGTCATCAACGAACCGGCCGCCACGCCGCCCGCCGCCGCGCCCGCCGAACCGAAGGCGCCATCGGCAGCGCGCAGAGAAGTTCCCGCGCCGGCGAAATCGGCAGCCGCCCCAGTCGCCGCCGGCGACGCCGGACAGCGACAGAGCCGGAAGCCCATGTCCCGGCTCCGCCAACGCCTGGCCGAGCGGTTGGTCGAGGTTCAGCAGACGACCGCGATGCTCACGACCTTCAACGAAATCGATATGAGCCGGATCATGGCCCTGCGTTCCCAGTATCAGGAGAGCTTCGTTCAAAAACACGGCGTCAAGCTCGGTTTCATGTCGTTCTTCGTCAAAGCCGTCGTCGATGCGCTCACGACCGTGCCCGAGGTCAACGCCTTCATCGAAGGCGGTGAGATCGTCACCAACCACTACTACGACATCGGCATCGCCGTGAGCAGCGATCACGGACTCGTCGTTCCCGTCGTCAGAGATGCGGATCGTCTGTCCCTGGCCGGTGTCGAAACCGCGATCGGCGAGCTCGCGGCCAAGGCCCGGGACCGGACCCTCGGCATCGCCGATCTCCAGGGCGCGGTCTTCACCATCACCAACGGCGGGATCTTCGGGTCGCTGCTCTCGACCCCGATCCTCAACCCGCCGGGAAGCGCGATTCTCGGGATGCACAGCATCAAGAAACGCCCGATCGTGGTGGATGACGAGATCGTCATCCGGCCGATGATGAATCTAGCCGTGTCCTACGACCACCGGATCATCGACGGCAAGGAGGCGGTGACGTTTCTCAAACGGATCGTCGACTGCCTCGAGAACCCCGAACGCCTGCTGTTGGAGGTCTGAGTCATGGAGAACTTCGACCTGGTCGTCATCGGCGCCGGCCCCGGCGGCTATGTCTGCGCCATCCGCGCAGCGCAGCTGGGAATGAAGGTCGCCCTCGTCGAGGAGCGCGCAACCCTCGGCGGCACCTGCCTCAACGTCGGCTGTATCCCCTCCAAGGCGCTGCTCGAGTCATCCGAGGTCTTCTCGGAGACCATGAACCGGGCCGGCGACCACGGCGTCGTGATCGGCGACATCGGCCTCGACCTCGAAGCCATGATGGCGAGGAAGGACCGCATCGTCGGTGAGCTCACCGGCGGCGTCGCGATGCTGATGAAGAAGAACAAGGTCCAGGTCCTCGCCGGCCGCGGTGTACTCAGCGCTCCGGACAAGGTCGTCGTCCACGGCGCCGACGGCGAGACCGAGATCGGGGCGAAGAACATTTGCCTCGCCATGGGCTCCACCGTCATCGACCTCCCCTTCCTCCCCGTCGACGGCGATCGAGTGGTCTCCTCCACCGAAGCGCTGGCCTTCGACTCGGTTCCCAAACACCTCGTCGTCATCGGCGCCGGCGCCGTGGGGCTCGAACTCGGCAGCGTCTGGCGACGGCTCGGCGCCAGGGTCACCGTCATTGAAATGCTCCCGACCATTACCCCGTTCGCCGACAAGCAGATGGCCAAGGCCCTCGAGCGCGCGCTTGCCGACCAGGGGCTCGAGATCCGGTTGGAGACCACGGTCACCGCCGCCAAGGTGATGAAATCGAAGGTCAAACTCACCGTCGAGAACGCCAAGACCGGCACCGAGACCATCGACTGCGACCGGGTCCTCGTGGCCGTGGGTCGCCGACCCGTGACGGACGGCGCCGGGATCGCCGAAATCGGGGTCAAGATCGACGCCGGCGGTCGGGTCGAGGTCGACGACCACCTCCGGACCAGCATCCCCGGGGTCTACGCCATCGGCGACATCGTCCGCGGTCCCATGTTGGCCCACAAGGCCGAGGACGAGGGCATTGCGGTCGCCGAACACCTCGCCGGGATGCCCGGCCACGTCAACTACGACGCGATTCCCAACGTCGTCTACACCGACCCCGAGCTCGCCATGGTCGGGCGCACCGAGGCCGAGCTCAAGGATGCGGAAATCCCGTTCAACACCGGCCGCTTCATGTTCAAGGCCAACGGACGCGCCAAGAGCCTGGGCAACGAAACCGGGATGGTCAAGATCCTGGCGCACAAGGAGACCGACGAGCTCCTCGGCGTCCACATGGTCGGCCCGCGGGTCTCCGAGCTCATCGCCGAGGCCGCCGTGGCCATGGAGATGCGCGCCTCCGCCGAGGACCTGGCCCGGACCTGCCACGCCCACCCGACCCTGGCCGAGACGATCAAGGAAGCGGCGCTGGCGGTGGACAAGAGAGCGATCCACGGCTAACCGGACCCGAGCCCGTCGCAAGCGCGAAGACGCCAAGGCGCGAAGGATTCGCGAAGACATCTCATTGAGGAATGCGCCCCGCGTTCATTCAAAGCTGTACGTCTCGTTTGAGGCGTTTGGGTTCGTACGGGCTATTCCGCGCTCGTCACAAACCCCCTGCCCCGTGTGAATCGCGTTCTTGATCGGGTTTCTGCTGGAACCCCGCGATGAGCTTGAATGCGACGACTTGGCGCTGTCTTAGCGGCTTCGCGCCTTCGCGCTTGCGACGGGTTGAACGCGGACCGCAGCGGTAGCGCCCACCTCAGCTCTGATCCCCACCGTCTTCTCCCGAGCTTCCCCACCGTCTCCCACCTGTGTCGTGACAAACAACCCGGAGGTTTCTCACTTAGAATGGACCTTACCGTGCGGACATTCTCTCAATTCAATCGTGCCTCTTGGGTCATCGCGACGATGGTGGTGACGACAGCTGCGGTCGGGTGTTCGGATCCGATGACTACCGCTTCATCACCCGGCGACCTCAGGGTCTACCGCGGATCTCTGGTTCAGCGTCACCTTCTCACCGGCGAGCTCGAGGCCATCGAGAGCGCCGAGATCAAGGTCCCGCGGACTCACGAGCACCGCCTCCAGATCCAGTGGCTCGCAGCCGACGGGGCGATGGTGACCGAGGGCGAGACCGTCCTCGAGTTCGACAACTCGTCCTTCACCGCCAATCTCGACCAGCAACGTACCGCGGTCCAGCGCAGCCACCGGACTCTCCTTCACACCCGAGCGATGGGCGATGCCCGGATGCGCGAGGCCGACGCCGCCGTCGAACGTGCGCGAATCGCGCTCGCCAAGGCCGAGCTCGATGCCTCGGTCCCGGCCAGCGTCCGGAGCCGATACGACGTCCGCCGCTTTCAGCTTGCTCTGACCAAAGCCGGGGCCGACCGCGACAAGGCGCTTGCCGATCACCGGGCGACCGAGACATCGGTCGAAGCCGACATCCAGGTCAACGAGGAGGAGTATCAGAAAGCCCGCCGAGAGCTCCGGATTGCCGAAGGTGCAGTCGACGCGCTCGTGCTCGCCGCGCCCCGAGACGGGATCATCGTCGTCGAGGAGAACCCGTGGGAGGACCGGAAGTTCCAGGTCGGCGATACGGTCTTTCCCGGATGGACCGTCGTCGGCATTCCCAACCTCGAGAAGCTCCGGGTCCGCGCGTCGCTGAGCGATGTCGACGACGGTTCGCTCGAGCTCGGGATGGCCGTCCGGTGCACGCCCGACATCGAGCCCGGTCTCCACCTCAATGGAATCATCACCGAGATCACACCCATCGCCCGCGAACAGCGGATCTTCTCGGAGCGCCGCGGATTCGACGTCACCATCGAGCTGCCCACGACGATCGGCGATATCCTGCTCGTCCCCGGGATGTCCGTGCGGGTCGAGGCAGTTCGACTTTTTCCCGAGCAGCTCCTCATCCCCCGCGGCGCGGTGGATTTCACGACCCGGCCCCCCACCGCAGATCGCCGGAACGGTTCCCGGGTCGAGATCCGGGTCGGACCCTGCTCGGCGCACGACTGCGTGCTCGCCGAAGGGCTCGAAGAGGGTGACCTTCTCGCTCCTGCAGGGGCAAGATCGTCATGAGCGTTCGCCGACGAGCGGCCCTCGGCGCGGGATCGCTGGTCCTCCTCATCGCCGGCGGGAGGCTGCTCTGGGGTCTGCTCCGAACGCCCGTGGAGAGCGCGAGGGTCGAGCGCGGCGACCTCGTCATCGGAGTCGATGTCACCGGAACGCTGCGAGCGGTCGAGTCATCAGTCCTCGGGCCGCCCCAGATCCGCGATGTCTGGCAGTTCAAAATCGCCATGATGGCCGACGAGGGAGCGGAGGTCTCCGCCGGCGATCCCGTCCTCGCCTTCGACCCCTCCGAGCTCCAGCAACGCCTCCAGGCCAAGCTCGCGGATCTCGATTCCGCCAGTACCGAGGTCGAGAAGAAGCGGATCGACATCGCGGTCACCATCGCCAACGACACCCTCGCCCTCGCCGAGGTCGAAGCCCGATTGCGCAAGGCCCACCTGGTCGCAGACCAGCCGTCCCAGCTCCACTCGAGCATCGACATGGAGAAAGCGAGGCTCGATCTGGAGCTCGCCGAGCTCGAGGTCGAGCTCGTTCGCCGCCGGATCGAGGCCACCCGCCGCGCCGGAGAAGAGGAGCTCGGGGTCATCGAGGCGAACCTCGAACAGGTCGAATCCGAGGTCCAACAGATCCAAAACGGCATCGAGAGGATGCAGCGAACCGCGCCGCGCGACGGAATCGTCATCCACGTCACCGACTGGCGCAACGAGAAGAAAAGGGTCGGCGACTCGTGCTGGGTGGCCGAACCGGTCCTCGAGATCCCGGATCTCACCAGGATGGAGGCCGACGGCGAGGTCGATGAGGCCCAGGGGGGCAGGGTCCGAGAGGGTCAGGCGGTCGAGATCCGTCTCGACGCTCACCCCGACCGTGAGTACCGGGGGACCGTCAAATCGATTTCCAGAGCGGTCCAGGAGAAGAGCTGGCGGAATCCTCTCAAGGTCGTCCATCTGACCCTCTCGCTCGACAAGACCGACCCGGAGCGCATGCGCCCGGGAATGCGCTTCCGGGGCACCATCGAGATCGAACGTCACCCCGATGTCGCGCTGGTTCCGGTCGGCGCCGTGTTCCGCGACGGCGACGCGACGGTCGTCTTCCGGCACCGTCTGGGCGGCTGGCGGAAGGTGGTCGTCGAGCTCGGAGACCGCAACGCCGATCAGGTCGAGGTTCTGAATGGTCTCGAACCCGGCGATCTCGTGTCGACATCGGAGCGCTCATGAGCCGGCGCACGCGCGGAATCGTCCTGGCGGCATCGGTTGCCGTGGCGGTCGCGGCCGTCGTCCTGTCCGCGCTCGTCGGCGGACCCCGGCCGACCGTTCCCACGGCAACCGTCGAGCCCGCTCGATTCCGCGTCCGGGTGACCGCCGACGGCAATCTCGCCGCCGTCCAGAGCACGCCGCTGACCGCGCCCATGAAACCGCAGGTGCCGTTCACCCTCGCCTGGCTGGTGGACGACGGCACCCTTGTCGACGAAGGCGATGTCATCGCGCGTTTCGACGCCAGCCAGCTCGAGAAGGACCGGGAGGACGGTCTCTCCGATCAGCGGATCAGCGACCATCGGATCGGCAGCGCGGAGACCACCCGCGAGGTCAACGTCGGCAAGCTCGACCGGGATGTCGACGTGGCGCAGCACGAGCTCGAGGTGGCGCGGGAGTTCCAGACCACCGATCACCTCGTCTACTCGAAGATCGAGATCGTCGAGGCGCAGATCGACACCGAGCTGGCGGAGACGCGCGCCGAGCACGCCCGTGAATCGCAGGGCATCCAAACCGACCTTTCCGACGCCGAGATCGAGCTCCTGGCCATCGAACGGCGCAAGGCCGACATCAAGGTCGAACAGGCGGTCGAGGGGCTTGCGGCCCTCGAGGTC
The DNA here is from genome assembly GCA_024641545.1 of Acidobacteriota bacterium. GTDB lineage: Bacteria > Acidobacteriota > Thermoanaerobaculia > Thermoanaerobaculales > Sulfomarinibacteraceae > JAHECW01. The sequence goes on along the minus strand of JAHECW010000073.1, from coordinate 13,311 downwards.
CGCGCACCCCACGACGGAATCGTCATGTTGGAGCGCGATTGGAGGGGCAACCCGGTCCGCGTCGGCGACACCGTCTGGCCGGGGCGGCCCCTGGCCAGGATTCCCGAGCTCGACGAGATGCAGGCCGAGGTCTACGTCCTCGAAGCCGATGCCGGCGACCTTGCCGAGGGCCAGACCGCAACCGTGTGGCTCGAGGCCGATCCCGGGATCAGCCACCGAGCATCCGTCGACAGGATCGATCCCATGGCCGGTCGCCGCAACCGCCGGGTTCCGGTGCAGTACTTCCGAACCGTCCTTGCTTTGGCCGAGACCGACACTGAAACGATGAAACCGGGGACCAGGGTGCGATCGGAGATCGTCATCGCCGATCTCGAGGCCGCCATCACCGTGCCGCGGCAGGCTGTGTGCAACATCAACGGCCGGCCCGTCGTCTACCGGTGGACCCGAGCCGGTTTCGAGCCGGCCGCCGTCGAGCTCGGTCCCGCGGCCATCGGACGGGTGGTGATCACAGCCGGCCTCGACGCGGGCGACGTCATCGCCCTGAGAGACCCGACGTCCGCCGAGGACGAGACCGCAACAAGATCCGACGCCTCGTCATCGGCCATAGTACCCGGAGGCGCGTCGTGACCCTGAGAGACGCCCTCGGTACCGCCGTCGAGAACCTGTCGACCCACAAGCTGCGGTCGGTGCTCACCATGCTCGGGATGATCTTCGGCGTCGGCGCCGTCATCGCCATGCTCTCCATCGGCGAAGGCGCCGAGCGCGAGGCTATGGATATGATTGAGCGGCTCGGCGTGCGCAACATCCTCATCCGCGACCTCGACATGCGCGACGATGAGCTCAGCGAGGTCCGCGAGACATCGCCGGGCGTCTCGCCGCGCGACGCCGTGGCGATCGCCGACGCGGTGCCCGGCGTCGAGTTCACCTGCCAGCACGTCGAGATCGAGCCGTTCTCGGTCCTTTCCGGGGCGCGCACCATAGATGCGACGGCGCACGGCGTCGATGCCTCGTTCGCCGGGCTGACGAACCTCCGGCTTGCGACCGGGCGCTTTTTCGACATCGTCGATGTCGCCGAGCACGCGCAGGTCTGCGTCATCGGTGAGGGAGTCCGCCGCGAGCTCTTCGGTTACGAGGGCGCCGTCGGACAGGTCCTCAAGGTCAATCAGATCTGGCTCGAGGTGGTCGGCGTGCTCGATGCTTCCGGGGGCGCGTCGACCGTGCAGGGGGTCGCGGTCGGCTCGACCGATCTCGAGATCTACCTGCCCGTCACCACCGCAATCCGCAAGCTCGATCTCCCCCTCCTCGAGGCCCCCCTCGACGAGGTCATCGTCCGACTCGCGCCCGAGGCCTCCCCGAGCGAGACGGCGCAGCTCATCGACCAATTGCTGAGCCGGCTCCACGGCGGCGAGCACGACTACGAGCTGGTGGTTCCGGAAGCGCTCCTCGAGCAGAGCCGAAAGACCCAGCGACTGTTCAACATCGTCATGGGCGCCATTGCCGGGATCTCGCTCCTCGTCGGCGGCATCGGCATCGCCAACATCATGCTCGCCACCGTCTTCGAGCGAACCCGCGAGATCGGCGTCCGGCGGGCCGTCGGAGCCCGTCAGGTCGACATCCGCACCCTCTTTCTCATGGAGAGCTTCACCATCAGCGTCCTTGGGGGTCTCGCCGGAGTCGTGGTCGGGGTCGTGATCTCTAAGGTTGTGGCGGCCTCGGCCGGCTGGTCGACGGTGGTCACCCTGTGGTCCGTCGTGCTCGCCTTCGGCGTCTCGATGGCAGTCGGGATCGGATCGGGGCTCTATCCCGCCCTGCGCGCCGCCAGGCTCAACCCTATCGACGCGTTGCGGTGGGAGTAGGCGCAAACCCGATCCCGTTCCCGCGTCCGAGTCCGTGGCCGACTCCGTGGCCGACTCCGTGGCCGACTCCGTGGCCGACTCCGTGGCCGACTCCGTGGCCGACTCCGTGGCCGACTCCGTGGCCGACTCCGTGGCCGACTCCGTGGCCGACTCCGTGTGTCCTGTCCCGGCATGGTCATCTCCGGGTTGTTCTGGAACGACGATTAGTCGATGGGATCTCCGGAGTCAAGGGGTGAAATGCATCGCCTCGAAGGCGACCCCTTGACTCCGGAGATCCCATCGACTGTGGGGATGGCATGAACAACCCGGAGGTGACCATGCACGAAACACGCTCGACAAACGGCTTCGACGCCCTCGACAAAGCGATCAAGGCGGCGGGCATCGCGATCTCGCTGGTGATGCGAGTACCCGCTCCACTCAAACCCATCGCCGATCAGGTCATCCGGGCGGCGAGCTCGGTGCCGGCGAACATCGCTGAAGGTGCGGGACGTTCAGGCCGCGACCGGTTCCACCACTACCGCATCGCCTACGGCTCGGCAAAAGAGGTCGACATTCATCTTCGACTCCTGAAAGGTGCCGGCTCAATCAACACGTCGCGAGCCGAGGTCGCCATCCAACTCTTCGACGACGTCAGAGCACTCACCTGGCGCCTCATCCACCCGCGGGAATAGTCCCAGGGAAACCAAATACCAGCCCCCACCGGGGCGTGCCGGGCGCGGCATTGTGCCGGCACTATCCCCCCGGCAGCCGGTACGCACCTCACAATGCCGACGCCGGGCAACCCGCGGCGAAGGCGTCCCGGTGGATTTGCTCAAGTCGACAAGAGGCCGCCGGCGCGCTATTGGCGTGGCCGCCACCCTTCAATCATCCCTCTTGCGACCACGCCAATGGTGCGACGCTGGGCCGCCGGGGGCGGCCCAGAAGGCCGGGGATCCGGGGAGCCGCTTCCGTGGTCGAAACCCGGGACCCTGCCCCTGCAGCTGAACATCTCATCGGACGCGGCTGCAGGCACGGTCGCGGCGACGGTCGCGGCCACGCCCTCGGTTTCGGTTTCGGTTTCGGATACGGTCACGGCTCCCACATGTGATACAAGAGCGGCCATGAATCGCCATCTCTTTTTCATCGCCCTCGCCGCCATCATCACCTTTGTCTCGTGCGCCCCGCCGACTCGGGAGATCGACCGCGCCTACGTCGCCGAGATCGAGACCGCGTGGGCCGAGCGCGAGGCCCGCCTCACCGCCGAGGACGGCTGGCTGACCCTGACCGGGTTGTTCTGGCTCGAACCCGGAGCGAACCCCGTCGGATCGGCCGGGGACGCAGCCGTCCGCCTGCCGGCCGGGCCGGACGAAGCCGCCGGCCTGGTCCTCGGCGACGACGGGACCGTCACCCTCATCCCCTTTCCCGGCGCCGACCTCACGGTGAACGGCGGAACCGCGGTCGAACAAACGCTCGCCACCGACGCTTCGGGCTCGCCGGACATGCTCCGCACCGGTCGCTTGCTCTTCTATCTCATCGCCCGCGGCGACCGAGTCGGGGTCCGGGTCAAGGACCCGGAAGCTCCCACCCGTCGCGATTTCCACGGTCTCGAACGCTACCCCATCGATCCCGCTTTCCGCGTAACGGCGACCTTCGAACCCTATCCCGAACCGGTCGAGGTCGCGATTCCGACCGTGATCGGCGAGCCTTCGCTGATGCTCGCGCCCGGTCTGCTCGAATTCGACATCGACGGCGAGACAGTGACCCTCGAGCCGTACATCTCGGCGCCCGGCGATCGCGATCTCTTCATCGTCTTCCGCGACGCGACCTCCGGCGACACCACCTACGGCGCCGGCCGCTTCCTCGACGCCGAACTCATCGAAGGATCGAGCGAGGTCGTTCTCGACTTCAACCTCGCCACCAACCCCCCGTGCGCCTTCACCCCGTTCGCCACCTGCCCCCTGCCGACGCTGGAGAACACCCTGTCCGTCCCCATCGAGGCGGGCGAGAAGTACAGCGGACCCGAGCACTGAGGTTCAAGCAGCGCGAACTCGCCCCGGGGACATCCAGCCCTCGATGATTGTGATTCAGGGCCATCGGCCCGGCCGCAATTCGCGGCCGCCGCGAATTGCTAGACGATCCGTTCGCGGATCTTGGCCGAGATGACGTCCATCAGCCACACCGTTCCCGCGATGAGCAGCACCAGGGTCCCGACCTCGCCCCACTCGCCGAGATCGACCCTCGGTTTGAGGATGTAGCCGATCCCGCCGCCGCCGACGAATCCGATGATCGTCGACATCCGGACGTTGATGTCCCAGCGGTAGATGGTGAAGCTCAGAAACGGCGGGATGACCTGGGGCACGACGCCGTAGCGCAGCACCTGGAGGGCCGACGCGCCGGTCGCGGCGATGGCCTCCATGGGCCCGGTGTCGATGCTCTCGATCTGCTCGGAGTAGAGCTTGGTCAGGGCGGCGACGGAGTGGACCCAGAGCGCGAGGACCCCGGCGAAGGGGCCGATGCCGACCCACGAGATGAAGATCAACGCCCACACCAGCGGTTCGACGGCTCTGACGAAATTCATGAAGGTGCGGGCGACGGTGTAGGCGATCCGCGCGGTGAGGGTGTTGCGGGTCAGGTTGCGCGCCGAAGGGAACGCCAGGACAAAGGCGATCGGGATGGCGAAGGCGGTAGCCATGAAGGCCAGGAAGATCGTCTGGACCAGCAGGATCAGGCCCTCGTGGAGGACGGCGCCGGAAGGGTGCATCAGCCCGCGGACGATGTCGGCGGCCTTGCCGAACTTGGTCAGGAAGGTGAAGAGGTCGAGCTCGGTGATGAGCCACCCCGAAAAGAAGGTGAGCTCGATGAAGACGGCGGTGAACCAGCCCCGGAGGGTCTGGGTCCATTCCAGCGGCGCTTCCCACTCGGGGACGCCGCGGACCCACGCGCGCCCGAGGGACGAACCCACCTGGCGGTAGAAGAGGTTCCACAGCAGGGCGAGGACGAGTCCGCCCACCGCCGCCCAGGCATAGTGCAGAAGATCGAGGATCTGCTCCGCCGACAGCAGCAGACCGGTGGGTCCGCGCCGACCGGAAAAAGCCTGAACGAGAAACTCCACCATGAGGAGCGTGACACCGAGCAGCACCGCGTCCAGCGCGGTCGCCTGGAGGCGGGCGAGGCTCTTCTCCCAGACCGCGGCGCGCACCTTCTCGTCGTCCTTCCAGCCCATCAGAACCCCGTGTTGGACGCCGGTTGGGCGTCCTCGCCGTAGATCTCTTTGAAGGTCGATTTGTCGAACTCGGCGGGGACGCCCTCCCAGACCAGCCGGCCGTCCCTGAGGGCGACCATCCGGGTGGCGTAGCGGGTCACCAGATCGATGTCGTGCAGCGAGCACATCACGGTCATCCCCTCATCCCGGTTGAGCGCCTCGATGTGGCGCATGACCGAGTGGCGCAAGGCCGGATCGAGGGAGGCCACGGGTTCGTCGGCGAGAATGAGCCGCGGCTCCTGCATCAGGGCGCGGGCGATCGCCACCCGCTGCTGCTGGCCGCCGGAGAGGGCGTCGGCGCGGCTGGTCGAGCGGTCGGCGAGCCCGACCCGATCCAGAGCTGCAACGGCGCGCTGACGCTCTTCAGCCGGGAACGAGAGCAGCAGGCTCGAGAGCAGCGGGCTCCTCCCGAGGGCGCCCGAGAGCACATTGGTGAGCACCGTGTGTCGTTTCACCAGGTTGAACTGCTGAAAGATCATCGCCGCCTGGCGGCGCATGCCGCGCAGCCGGGCACCTCTGGCCCCCGTGATCTCTTCACCGAGGATCCAGACCCGCCCTTCGGTGGGGTCGATGAGCCGGTTGATGCAACGCAGCAGGGTGGATTTCCCCGAACCCGACAACCCGAGGACGGCGAGAAACTCGCCGGCGTGGACCTCGAGCGAGACGCCCTCCAGCGCCCGAACACCACCGGGATAGACCATCCCGAGGTTCTCGACGCGGATCGCGGTTTCGACGGTCACGACCCGCTCCCCTGCTTCGCCTTTTGTTGCGCCAGCTTGGCCTCGGCCGCCTCGAGGAGCTTGGAGGCGCTGACCCCGGTCTTCTTGAGGGCGTCCCGGAAATCGTCGAAATCCGTGTCGGTGCACGGCGCCGCCGCGACCCCGGCGACGAGATCGTAGTAGGCCCCCTGTCCTTCCGAGGTCGCGAGAAAACGTTGCAGCGAGTCCTCGAACTCCCGCCAGGTGGATTCGGGAAAACCCCGCCGAACGCAGCAGACATCGTTGGGGATGGGATCGGTGAGCGCGATGACCCGCACGGTGGCGAGGAAGGCGTCGCGCTGCTCCTGGTCGGCCATGTTCTTGAGAATCAGGAACCGGGCATCACCGACCTTTGTCCCGTCCCGTTCGTTGGCGGGCGACGGCGGCGAATAGAACGCCGCGCCGCCGTCGACCTTGCCGTCCTCCACCGCCCGAACCGCGTTGGGGTGGCCGCCGGCGAAGAAAACGTGGCCGAGCGCCACACCGGCCCGCTGGAGCAGCGCGCGGGCGAAGATGTGCCCCGAGGTGGAGGTCTCGTCGGAGAAGGCGAAGCTCTTCCCATTGAGGTCTTCCAGACGGTTGATCCCGGAATCGGCGCGGGTCATCACGCAGCCGTAGTAGACCTTCGAGAGCTCGGGCGCAGCCTGGTCCGTACGGCGGACGATCCTGGTTTCCAAAAGGGTTCCCGGCCGGTCGTACTCGAGCTCCTTGCGACCGTCGCCGACGAGATCGTTGGGACCGGAGGCCACGTGCCGGCTCGCCGCCGCAACGACGCCGTCCTTGCGCTCGGTGAGAAACCAAACCCCCTCCTTGTCGTCGGCGACCGGCACCTCGATCCAACCGGGAGCAGCCTCATCGAGGAGCTCGACGAGCATGGCCCGCAACCGGCCGCGGATGGTCCGGGGAAAGGCAACCCTGGCATCCACGAGATTCTCGAGCCGCGAGGGTTCACCCGATCCGCTGCGGGTGATGATGACGCCGTAACGGTCCACCGACCGCACCACCTGGAGGCGGGCTTCCGCGCCGTAGCGCGCGTTGGCGAGCACATAGGCGAACGCCGGGATCCAGGCGACATCGGCCTGCCCCGCCCCGAGGGCTTCGATGACCGCGGCGTAGCTCGTCGGCACCTGCGACCGGAGGGTGAGCCCGCTGTCGGCGCGGACAAAGCGGGCGAGCTCGTCGCCGCGGCGAACCAGGGTGCCCTGCTCCACCGACGGCACAAAGAGCATCTGGACCGCCTTCTGCCCCGAGGCTTCGAGACGTGAGCGTCGATCGAGGCCCCAGATGAATGCGGCGAAGAGCGCGATGACCACCGCCCAGCCGACCCACGGAATCCATTTCCTGCCCTGTGTCACAACCGGCGCAGATTAACACAGCAATTCGTCCGCGACGGACGAATTGCGGCGGCGCTCGCCCGGGCTCGCGCCGAATTGCAGCCGCGACGGTTTTCGTTGACGTCTCCGTTTCGGTGCCCGGTCCCAGCAGCGGAGACAGCGTCGGCGGCAGTGGCAAAGGCAGGTTCAACGGCAGCAAATTCGTCGGCACGGGCTGAGGGCCATTGTGGTGCGGGCGTCCCGCCCGCGGGAGGCCGCCGTGGTGCGCCGGCCCACGAAACCGTTGGACCCTCCGGGACCATCAACCCACTCTCCAATTGCGATGCTTCGTGGCGACCTTCGCGGTTCCTTGTGATCTTCGTGTTCCAAAACAGAGCGCTCAGGCGATCGACGCCCGGCTCTCGAACCCCGACGCCTATACCTCCAACCGGATCCGCCGCCATTGAGTCGAAGCCCTCGCCGGCGCGACCCCCGCGATGAGCTCCTTCAACGTCCGCCGCTTCTGATCGGCGAGCCACGCGCACTTCACCACCCGACCACTCCAGATCGTGTGCATGGTCGGGTAGCGCCGGACATCGCCCCGTTCGTCGAAGGCGATGGTGCCCGTCACCCCGTCGAACTCCCGCAGGCCGATGCGCATGTAGCGCCGGAGCTCGTTGACATCGACGGAACGTGCTTCGACGAGCGCCTTGATCGCCACCCGCATGGCGTCGTAGCCGTGCGCCGCGTAGAAATCGGGTTCGCTGCCGTAGGCCTCCTTGTAGCGATCGACAAACGGACACTCGCGAATCTCAGCGGTCTCTTGCTCGCAGGATCTCAGAGCCGTGAGCGGAAAGACCACACCCTCGAGAGCCGGGTTCTCCCGGTCGAGGAGGTCAGCGAGATAGACCGCCGACGTGGTGCACTTGACCCCGCGATAACCGATCTCCTGAAGCAGTTCCAGGGTGGTCAGGATGTGGGCGGCGTGACCGACGATGTACACCGCCGCCGGATCGTGGGCGTGGATCATGTCGGTGGCCTTGCGCTTCCACCAGTCGAGATGATCGTGGATGGTGGCGACAATAACGCCGCCGAGCCGGAGCTCGTAATGCTGCCGGAACTCGGCCTCGAGCCCGCGCGAGAACGTCGAGTCGTCGGTGATGACGAGCACGGTGCGAGCCGACCGGGTGTCGTGGAGATAGCGCGCGGCGGTGCTGCCCTCCACCTCATCGGTGGCAAAGAGCCTGAAGAAGTAGGGGCTCTTGCCGGTCAAGGCGCTCGCCGACGCCGATGGGGAGAGGCAGACGACCCGCTCGTCCTCGATCACCGGGAGCAGCGCGAGGGCCTCGTCGGTGGTCACACCTCCGACGACGAGCTCGACATCGAGATCGGTCGCGAGCCGGCGGAGTTCGGTGGCCGCGAGATCGGGGCGTGAGGCGGTGTCGGCTTCGATGAGGCGGAAATCCTCCGGCAGCCCTCCCCCCGAACGTGCCTCGTTCAGGGCGAGCAGGATTCCGTTGTTGACGGCGTGGCCGTAGGCTTCCGCGAACCCGCTCCCCGGGGTCAGGACACCGACGGTCGGCTCGGGCGCACAGGCGGAACCGGCGGTGCAGAAACCGATGACGACGGCAAGAACGACGTGGTCTCTCATGCTCGCCTCCGTGGGTCGCGGGTTGTCAGTCGGTCGGAACTCTCCATCAAGTGTCCCCCGGAAAACCCTGTGCGAACCGGATTTCTACAAACCTGTGACGATTTTTGCCGTAACGTCACCCGTCCGACATCAAGCCGGTCTGTTAATCTCGACGGCCGAAGGCCGTCAATTTTCGGAGGAGGAATCGAATGCGCCTGCAACCCTCAGTGGCCGTTTGCATCATCTTGGCCCTCGCCATCCCTGGTTTTGCCGCCGACGCACCCCTGCCGCGCCACCCGGCGCCATCGCCAGACGGCACGCAGATCGCCTTCTCATGGCAGGGTGATCTCTGGTTGCTTCCGGTCACCGGCGGTGATGCCCGGCGCCTCACCGCCCACCCGGCCGACGAACGCCACCCGGTGTGGTCGCGGAACGGCCGATTCATCGCCTTTGCTTCCGATCGACACGGCAACTCGGACGTCTTCATCATGCCCACCGACGGCAGCGAGGCCCCGACCCGTCTCACCTTCGCCTCGGAGGCCGATACCCCGCTCGATTTCACCCCGGACGGCGGCGCCGTGCTGTTTTCTTCCAACCGCGCCATGGGAATCCGCTGGATGCCTCAGCTCTGGACCGTCCCGATCACCGGCGGAACCCCTTCCATGTATCAGGACGCGTTCGCCGAACAGGCGGTCTTTTCACCCGACGGGACGACCCTGGCCATGGTGCGGGGCGCCACCAAGTGGACCCGAAGGGGCTACCGCGGCGCCGCCAATCGCGACCTCTGGCTGACTCGGGGCGGCGATGACTACCGGCGGGTCACCGATTTCGACGGTGACGACGACAACCCGTCATGGCTCGACGCCGGGACCCTCTGCTTTCTCTCGAGCCGCAACGGCCGGAAGAACGTCTTCAAGCTCGATTCCGGCAGCGGTCAGGCCACCGCCCTGACCAACCACACCGGTTCGGCGGTTCGGTTCCCGCGAGCCGCCGCCGACGGATCCGTCATCGCCTACGAGTTCGAAGACGGTTTGTGGACGGTATCGCCGGCGGGTGGCGAGCCGAGGCGCCTCGTCGTCACCGTGCCGGCCGACCAGGTGGTCAACGCCGTCGATCGCAGGACCGATCGCGACGGCGCGTCGGACCTGACGGTCAGTCCCGACGGCACCCTCGCAGCCTTCATTGTCCACGGCGACATCTTTGTCGCCGAGATCGTTTCCAAGGACGATCAGGAGATCGCCGAACCTGCCACCGTTCGGGTCACCGACACCCCGGAGCGCGAGCAGGAGCCGCGCTGGTCGCCCGACGGCGAACGGCTGGTCTTCACCTCCGCCCGGGCGGGAAACCTCGATTTGTTTTCGGTCACCCGGTCGGACGAGAAGGTCGGCTGGACCGACAGCTTCACCTTCACCGTCACCGCCATCGCCACCGGTCCCGCAAACGAACAGGACGCGAAGTTCTCACCCGACGGCAACCGCATCGCGTTTGTCCGCGGCAAGGGGACGCTGGTGGTTGCCGATGCCGACGGCGGCAACGAGACCGTCCTCCACGAGCACTTCTACCCGCCGACCTTCAGCTGGTCGCCGGACGGCCGTTGGATCGCCTTCTCTTCGGAGGACCAGAACGCCAACTCCGAGATCTTCATCCTCCCGTCCACCGGCGGTGAGCCGTACAACGTCAGCCGCCACCCCGACTTCGACGAGAACCCGGTGTGGTCGCCCGACGGCAAACGTCTGGTGTGGGGATCCCGCCGGCACGACAACAACTTCGATGTCTGGGCGGTCTGGCTCACCCGCGCCGACCACCAGCGGACTCCGGCGGAGTGGCTCAAGGTCTGGCGGGGCGCCGGCGACGACCCCGAGGACGAGAGCGAGAACGGCGACGCGGACGAGAGCGGCGACGACGAAGTCGAGGAGGTTCCCGAGACGATCATCGAGTTCGACGACCTCTGGCGCCGCCCGGTCATGCTGACCTCCCTCAACGGCAACGAATATCCCGTCGTCGTCGGCCCCGACGGCAAGCGGATCTTCCTCATCGGCGAGGCGGAGGACGAAACCGATCTTTTCAGCATCCGGTTCGACGGCGAGGACCTGGAGCGGCTCACCGAGGGTGGCACCTCACCCGAGAACGTCCAACTCATCGACGGCGAGACCCTCTTCTTCCTCGACGGTGACGGTTCCATCGAGCGGATCGGGAGCGACGGCTCGAGCGGGGACCCGGTGCCGTTCACGGCTCGATACTCGGTCGACCGCCGGGTCGAGCGCGGGGTCGTTTTCGACGAGGCGTGGGCGGCTCTCAACGAGTTTTTCTACGATCCGAATTTTCATGGAGCGGACTGGGCCGCGGTTCACGACACCTACCGGCCGTGGGCGGTTGCAGCGTCGACCGACGCCGATTTCGCGGATGTGGTCAATCTCATGCTCGGCGAGCTCAACGCCTCGCACATGGGTTACTACCCGCACGGTCGGGGCGGCGGTACCGGTGGCGACCAGACCGGGTGGATCGGCGCCGTCTTCGATCCCGCCGCGGGCGGCCCCGGCCTGCTGGTCTCCGAGGTGCTTCCCGACTCGCCGGGCGCGGACGCCGAGGTCGGGATCTCGGCAGGTGATCGCCTGCTCACAGTCAAAGACCGGGAAATCAACGCCGACACCAATGTCTTCGACCTCTTCGTCGACACCGTCGACCAGCGGGTCCCGGCCACGATCCTCGACTCCGACGGCGGCACGAGATCGGTCGTTCTCCGGCCGATTTCCTTTCGCGAGCACCGCCAGCTCCGCTACGAGGAGTGGGTGCGGCAGCGCCGACGGCTGGTCGACGAGATCTCCGGCGGCCGGTTGGGTTACCTCCACATCCAGGGCATGAGCGCGCCGTCGTTCGAGGTCTTCGAACGCGATCTCTTCGCCGCCGCCGACGGCAAGGACGGGCTCATCATCGACGTGAGGTCCAACGGCGGCGGTTGGACGACGGACTATCTGATGGCGGTGCTCTCGGTCCGACGACACGCCTACACCCTGCCGCGGGACGGCGATCCCCTGGTGAGGTCCTATCCCACGTCCGAACGTCTCCCGGTCGCGGCCTTCACCCGCCCGGCGGCCGCGCTGTGCAACGAGGACTCGTACTCCAACGCCGAGATCTTCTCGTGGGCGTTCCAGACTCTGGAGCGCGGCCCCCTGGTCGGCTCCCCCACCTTCGGCGCGGTGATCTCGACCGGCGGCATGGAGCTGATCAACGGCGGTCTGGTCCGGCTTCCCGGTCGCGGCTGGTATGTCGCAGGGAACGGGGTCAACATGGAGGGCAACGGCGCGCAGCCGGATGTCGTGGTGTGGCAACCCCCGGCGGAGGACTCGTCGGGCACCACGGACACCCAGCTCGAGACCGCGGTCAGGGTGAGGCTCGACGGGATCGAGGAGGATCCGCGGTACGGCGCCTGGTAATTCTCAATTCTCAATTTTGAATTCATCGCACCAACCCGCCGAAGCGACCGCAGGTAGGATGCGGCGTAAATAAAAATTGAGCTTTAAAAATTAGGAAGTGTCTATAATGTGCCGCGGAGGGATCCGTGGCTCACCACACGATACTTCTGGTCGATGACGATCCGGTCTTCGTCGAGGCCATGACCGCAGTCCTCGGCACCCGCTACGACGTGCGATCGGCCGCCGACGGCGAGGAAGCGATGGCGAGCCTGACCGCGCACCGCCCCGATCTCATCCTTCTCGATGTCATGCTCACCTACCCGTCCGAGGGCTACGACCTGGCGGCGACTCTCAAGAAGAACCCCGAGACGGCGGGGATCCCGATCATCATGCTGACCGGGGTCAGCCGGATCTTTGAAATCCGGTCGCGGCTCGAGAAGGGCTGGGTCGAGGTGGAGGGTTTTCACACCAAGCCGCCGAACTTCGGCAAGCTCATCGAGACCATCGAGAAGAATCTACAGCCGGTCCCGGTCGGCTAGCCCTCCCGTCGCAGAGTTCAACGCAGAGACGCCAAGCACGCCAAGAACATCGCAAACCGCTGCAGTCAGCCGGGACGGCGGAGTCGGTGACGGTCTGCGACCGCCGCTACCGTGGAACCGGGCCGGCGGCACCCGCGTTTTGAACCACAAAGATCACCAGGAACCACGAAGAAACCACCAAGTACTTCCTGACTCATCGCAGGGTGACACGACCCTTCAAGATCGGCGGGGGCTCGGTTCAATCGTGCGATGCCGAGTGGAACCTCCGTGGCCCCTTGTGTCCTTCGTGTTTCAAATTCGCGCGCCACCGGTCTGCCGGACCGATCCATTGTTCTTTCCATGAGCAGGCGCCGCCCCTTTGCGGTCCGACCGGGCACTGACTGTGCTCTGATCTTGCTCAGGGCGGTGGGACTCGACCGGTCGCTCGTCTCGGGGCGAATCGGAAGCCCTGGATCCACTCCACCGCCGCGTCGACCACGGTATCGATTCCCGCGGCGACATCGTCGGGCTCGAGCCACACCGCCCGGTCGACCGGCAACGGATCGTGGGTGAGGTACTCAC
>JAHECW010000245.1:3635-5815 GCA_024641545.1 Acidobacteriota bacterium | reverse complement strand
ATCTCCGAAACGAGTTCATCCGGCAACGTCACAGTGACTCTCTTCATGAGTGTGATCATACTACGAGTCATACTTTCATTCAACGGTCACGAACGAAACTGAATTCTCACGGGGTCAACACGTTCCCTCACTCGTCGCGAGCTGGAAGCTTGCGGCTACAATCACCAACGCTCTTGTAGCGGCAAGCATCCTTGCTTGCCCTCGTGCGTCACGGTTTTGCAACTTCTTTGCCGTTCCTTTAGGACATCCCTCCCACTCGACCCCACACTGAGAACGACAACACACGCCATGGCCCGATCAACGCGTCGGCCCGGCCCGCCGGCGCCCGAGCACCTTCGAGAGCAAGGTCCCGAAGGGTGCGAACCACGGAGGAGGTGCGTTGTGAAACGACTGATGATGTTTGCAGTACTGATGCTGACCCTGACCGCGGCGGTTCCCGTGTGGGCCGCCGGGACGGTCGAGGAGGTCTCGTTCTACTCCGACGCGCTCGGACGGGACATGCCTGCTCAGATCTACCTTCCCGACGGTTACGACACCTCGGGGATCGACTATCCCGTCGTCTACTTCGTACACGGGATGAGCCACGACCACCTCGACTATGCCGAAATCATCGACGCAGCCGGGCAGATGATCTCCAGCGGCGCGCTCGATCCCTTCATCCTCGTCAAGCCCGAGGCTGGTTGCACGCCGTTCGTCGGTGCCGGCTACCCGATCCCCGTGCACTCCGGGTTGACGAACTCACCACTCAACGGCGACTTCGAGGACTACTTCGTCGAGGATCTCGTCTCCTGGGTCGATGCGACCTACCACACTGTGGCCGACCGCGAGCACCGCTTCGTCACGGGTCACTCCTGGGGCGGATACAGCGCGGTTCGAGTCGGGTTGCGCCACACGGATGTCTTCGCAAAGGTCGCCTCCCACGCCGGCCCGCTGGCATATGAACCATTCGCCGTGATCTTCCCGGCGATGATCTCCACCGAATATCCCGGTGGGCCTCCCTACGACTATCGTCCGGACGCTGGCCTGCTGTCGGTTTCCATGTTCGCAGCCGCCGCGTCGTTCTCGCCCAACCCGACGCACCCGCCGTTCTACATCGACCTCGCTCTTGACGAGTACGGCCAGCTCACTCCGGCCTGGAGTCTGATGGAGGCCAACAGCGACACGCGTTGGGCCGCCGAGCTCGCGGTCAACGGCTGGACTACCGAGCTCTACTTCGACTGCGGCACGCTCGATGATGTCGGCGCAGACTACAGCAACATGTACTTCTCAGGAGTCATGCAGGCGCTCGGCGTACCCTTCATCGAGCGCTGGTTCGAAGGCGACCACTGGGACCACATCGCCGAGAGGCTGGCGATTCAGTACACCTTCTTCATGCCGATGCCGGCCACCCTCGAGCTCTCGCCGCGGATCATCAACGGCCGCAACTGGTGGCCGTTGGTCGAGGCCACCGTCGAGCTCCCCGGCGACCTCGACGTTGACGACATCGACACCTCGACCCTGGCGATCACCATGATCAACGGTGAGGACCTCGACGAGCCGCTGCGCGCCCTCGTCGCGTCCGAAATCAGCGACGTCAACGGCAACGGTCACAACGACCTGACGGTCTGGTTCTGGAAGCCCAGCCTGCTGCGCACCGTCGCCGCGCTCGGCATCGAGGACCACGAGCCCTTCGACGTCACCGTCGAAGGCGAAACGGTCGACGAGTGGTTCCTCGCCGCCACCGACTCCCAGCGCGCCGTCAATCTGCCCGCCGCCGCTGCGATGCCGGGCTGGTTTCCGTGGCCCGTCGGCATCGACTGAATCAGGGTTCGCGCCTCCCGGATCCCGCATCCGGGCAGGACCACCGGGCCCCGCGGCAACGCGGGGCCCCTTTTTCTCTGTGCCCGTGCCCGTTTCCGCCCGCCACGGCGAAGCCAGAGGCGAAACCGGGTGCGCGTGACGATCCTCTCCCTCTCCTTCTCCCACTCCCTCCCCCTTGCCGCGTCGGATCCCGCTCCCGCTCCCGATACCAACGAATATCAACCGCAAGCTGGAAGCTCGCGGCTACAATCTCTCGTCGTTGTAGCGGCAAGCATCCCTGCTTGCGGTCTGTTTGCCGAATTGTCTAAGATGACAGTTGGTGACCTCAAACCACAACCGCACCGAGCCTCCGGCAGCGCCCTTCCGGCTCGGCCGATTGC
>JAHECW010000245.1:0-3535 GCA_024641545.1 Acidobacteriota bacterium | reverse complement strand
TTGTAGCGGCAAGCATCCCTGCTTGCGGTCTGTTTGCCGAATTGTCTAAGATGACAGTTGGTGACCTCAAACCACAACCGCACCGAGCCTCCGGCAGCGCCCTTCCGGCTCGGCCGATTGCAGGTCGATCCCGCCGCGTGCGAGCTGCGCGACGGCGACACTGTTGTCCGCCTTCGCCCCAAGGTCATGGACCTGCTGACGGCCTTTGCCTGCAACCCCGGCGAGGTGCTTTCCAAACACTGCCTCCTCGATCTGGTCTGGTCGGACGTGACGGTCGGCGACGCCTCGCTGACGGTGGCCGTCGGCGAGCTCCGCGACGCCCTCGGCGACGATATTCAGTCCCCTGTCTACATCGAGACCATCCCGCGCCGCGGTTACCGCCTCATCGCACCGGTCTCGTACCCGGGTGTTCCCAGCTGCCACGTGGCGCCGTCGCGCTTTTGGCTTACCGGGGCCGGGCTCGAATTCGTGCTGCAACAAGGGGAAAACCTCGTCGGCCGGTCGGCCGACGCCCAGGTTCGTATCGACTCGCCCAAGGTCTCGCGGAACCACGCAAAGATCACCATTGATGGCGACACCGCAGTGGTCGAGGATCTGGGCAGCAAGAACGGCACCTTCGTCGGCGACACCCGGGTCGCTGGCCCGACACCGATCAAACATGGCGACCAGCTCCGCCTCGGCCGGCTCGCGGCCATCCTGAGCATCGTCGTCTCCAGCCATGAGTCCACCATCACCGAGCTGTCGCGCGAGGTCGAGACAGTGCCGGCGGGTGAGGGGTGACGAAGCAGACGCGTAGAGGTCACGTACGGCCTTACCTTCTGGTTTCCTAGCCGCTAACTCCGAACCCTTCACCTCCAACTCGCGCTTCTTTCCTCTCTCTGTCATAATAAGATTGTAGCTCTCAACATTGCATCATGACCCTTTCGCAGGGCGATCGTCTCGGCAGATACGAGGTTCTCGGCCCCATCGGGGCCGGCGGGATGGGCGAGGTGTGGCGGGCGCGGGACACCGAGCTCGGCCGTGAGGTCGCCATCAAAGTGCTGCCGGCGGATGTCGCGAGCAGCCCCGAGCGCCGCAAGCGCTTCGAGCGCGAGGCCCGCGCCACCGCCGGCCTGAACCACCCCAACCTCCTGACCATCTACGACGTCGGCGTCGAGGACGGCCGGCCCTTCATCGTCACCGAGCTGCTCGAGGGCGAGAGCCTGCGCCGGTTGCTGCGCCACGGGCTGCCGTCGCACTCCACTTCGGTCGAGTGGAGCCTCGCCGTCGCCCACGGGCTCGCCGCCGCGCACGCCAAAGCCATCGTCCACCGCGACATCAAACCCGACAACGTCTTCCTCACCACCGACAACCGAGTCAAAATCCTCGACTTCGGCCTCGCCAAGATCCTCGAGACCGAGACCGGAGAAGAGGATGAGACCGCCGTGTTGTCGACCGACACCGAAGCGGGATCCGTGCTCGGCACCATGGGCTACATGGCCCCCGAGCAACTGCGCGGTGAACCAGTGGATCCCCGCACCGATGTCTTCGCCTTCGGCTGCGTGCTCTACGAAATGCTCAGCGGCCGGCGGCCCTTTGCCGGCGGATCCTCGGCCGAGCATGTTTCGGCGGTGCTGCGGGACGAGCCGCAGCCGCTCGACGAGGCTGTTCCACGCTCGATGTGCGCCATCGTCCGCCGCTGTCTCGAGAAGCGATCGGCGGCGCGTTACCAGAGCGCCGGCGAGGTGGCAGCTGCACTGGAGGCGATCGACCCGGGCTCGCTGGGTCACACACCAGGGAGCCACTCATCGGCACCGATCCGCGGCACCCGGAGCAGCGCCGAACCGGCAGTTGCGGTGATGCCCTTTGCCAACCTCAGCGGCGATCCCGAGCAGGAATATCTCTGCGACGGCATGGCGGAGGAGATCCTCGGCGCCATCGGCAAGGTCCGCGGGCTCAAGGTGCTCGCACGCTCGTCCTCCTTCGCCTTCAAAGGCCGGCAGACGGATCCGCGCAAGGTGGGGAACACCATCGGCGCCGACCACTTGCTCGAGGGCAGCGTCCGGCGGGCCGGCGACCGGATCCGGATCTCCGCGCGGCTGGTGCAGGCCCGCGACGGCACGCAGCTCTGGGCTGACCGTTACGACCGCACCATCTCGGACATCTTCGAGCTCCAGGACGAGATCTCGGTGGAGGTAGCCAACCAGCTCCGTACCGCACTGCTCCCGGACGAGCTTGTGAGCTTCCGACGACGTCACAACCCTAACCGTGAGGCATACGACCTGTATATGAGGGGCCGCTATCTATGGTTCCGGCGGGAGCAGGGCGACTTGATGAAGGCCGTCGACCTTTATGAACTGGCGATCGAAATTGACCCGGCCTATGCCGACCCGCACGTCGGCATCGCCGAAGTCTTCTTTGCAATGGGGTACTGGAACCTGGCGCCAAGTCGGCAAGTCTATTCACGATCGAGAAACGAGGCCACGATCGCGCTCGAGCTTGACGACCAGAACGCCTGGGCCCACGCGGCTGCCGGTTTCATCGCCGCCAACCACGATTTCGACCTCGTTTCTGCCGAGCATCACTACACGCAGGCTCTTGGTCTTGAGCCCAAAGCAGCGTTCTGCCGCTGCTGGTTCTCCCAACCGTTGCTGATTCAAGGCAGAATCAAAGAAGCGACGGAACACCTTGAAAAGGCTCTCGAGGCAGAACCCATGTCCGCGCTCGTCAAGTCGATGGTCGGCGTCAACCTCGCCTATCCGGATCCCGATCGCGGGCTCAAACTCGCAAGGGTCGGTTTCGAAATGGAACCGGGCATCCCGATCACCGGGTGCCTCTTGGGCATGACACTTGGTGAATTCAACGGCCGGTACGAGGAGGCCCTCGGACCGCTGGAACAGTCCGCGAGCCTGGGATGGCCCTGGAGTCTCGGAATGCTCGGCTCGTATCACGCGCGACTGGGTAAAATCGATGCCGCGGCGCAAGTCGAATCAAAGGTGGCGAGAATATCGGCCAACAATGAGGTATCACCTTGGGTCAGTGCATTCATTGCAGCCGGTCATGGGTTGGTTGACAGAACCCTCGATGCTCTCGACGCCTGTGTGGACCAAGGAGTCAGCCTTGCTCTCTATTTCCCGGCCATGCGCTCATTCGAATTCGTACGCGATCACCCGCGAGCCGTGGAGATCCAGCGTCGTATGGGCGTTGTGCAGGGCTGAAACACGCGGTTGGTCGGAAGAAGTCTCCGAAACCGAGCTTGAGGCGACAACTGAGGATGCCGAAGTGGGTACCGTGGTTCGACCGTTCGACCCGATTTCGGTGGACCTTGTACATTCCTCGTGGCACCAAAATGGGGATCACATCACCTGCCCCGCCGTCGGTCGATTTGGACAAAAGAAAAACACCCCGCGTGAGCGGGGTGTTTCCCTTTATTAGACTTCCCGGCGGCGACCTACTCTCCCACGCCACAGGGACGCAGTACCATCGGCGCTGAGGGGCTTAGCTTCCGTGTTCGGAATGGGAACGGGCGTTTCCCCCTCGCTAAGGCCACCGGAAA